>JAGVMW010000089.1 GCA_020053615.1 archaeon
AAAGTCTCCACTATGTAATGCTTCATCCAACAGTCTATTTGCATTCGCAGAATTTTCTGTTGTGCAATACGGGTTGGTAATACCATTTCTTTTTACTGTTTCATAGTCCCCTGGTAAAAAATGGAATGGCATAAAAATATATTTTTGTACATTTGAGTCTAAAGATGTAATGTTAACATCCTGAGTCATTATCAGATAATTGTAGTTGCCAGTCTTTGTTCCGATTCTACTTGGAAGAAGGATTGGGTATTCCCTGTCGTTATAACTGACAATGTATACTCTGTCACAATTGTCATCAACATACTGAGAGGCATAGGCGATTACCTCTGCCTCAGCCTCATCACTGCCTTCAATTTTCTTATTAAACCCGGCTAATTTCGCCAGAGCATAAACGATATGATGATGAAAATCCTTTTCCATTGCATTATTTCCTTAACCCGTTAAATAACACCTAGACCTAATTTCTTCTCTTTTTCCGATAAACTTATATGAAATCTCTTAACTTAAATGCTTCTTAGTCATTACCTTGCGCTATTTGCACCAGATCATAAATAACTTTTGCCCTGCGAGCAGCCTCGTCTGCAGGCAGTGCGTCTTTTGCCGAAAGTTTTCTATATTTTTTATTGTGAAGCCTTTCCTGAAAAACGAGTGCGCTCATTGAACAATTGGCAAGCATAAAGTACAAAACGTCTTCATGATCAAAATCGGCTTGTAAAAGTAGACGAAAAAGATTATCAAATGTAAATCGGTCATATACGATATACATATCATTTTCATTTTTTGGAAATTCTTTAAGAAACTCTAAATCTTCTTCCACTTAATTTACCTCTGGATATCGCCGATGATTATGGCGGTTTTAGGTTGCATCGTTAGATTTTTCTTACTTATCCGAAGTGGCATTTTTATCAAGATTTAAAATTTCATTTTGTATAGTCATATCAATGGCGCCATACCAATCAATATAATCACCGACTTTATCTTCAACGATCTTTAACTCTTTTTCAGTAAGCTCTCTCCCGAGTTCTTCTTCGGCAACGTTCTGAACATCCTCAATATTTATTGAATAAATGATCTTTGAAGTATCAATCATTCAGTCCCTCCTTATTTCTAATTGTGTCAAAACATAAGGGTTACTTATTCCCAAAGAAGTCTGTCTACAATTTGTTTTAAGTCTGAAATTTCCTCCCAGCCACGATATTTCACCGCAATTTGTCCATGCCAGTAATAATAGTCATTACCATCAACCTCTGAAGTATTCCCAGCCCCATAATAATCAATTAAAAATTCTTGAATTATCTTCTCTAAGTCTCTTTCATTTTTTGCGTAAAACAGTTTTTTAAAGGGTTGTTCATATTCACCACTTACAAATTCAAATGTTGCAAGATAGAGTTTTTTACCATTGTAAGTTATTACACTGTTATCACACATGGTATCTACCCCAATCTACTAAAAAGCTCATAAGTAAACAAAAGTCCATAATTTAGTATTAATACATTTCTAAGTTTTGTTCGGTAGTTTTTAATTCACGTTTTTTACTCAATAGCTCAGTAATTTGTACAGGTTTATAATAAAGTTTTATATTTTGTGAAAAATCTCTCTCACTTACTGCAACAAGGTTATGAATTTTTTTTATAAATCTTTCTGGAACAATGATGCGTGGTCTTGAATTCCACTTTCTGAAGGCAAATTTTAATCTATCCATAGCTCTTTCTACTAATCCTGATAATTCTATTTCAAAAACAAAGGAAGGAACACCATCGATTTCTCTCTTCCAGACAACATCTAAATTTTTCCCTTCCCCGGGTAATGTGAGAGGGTATTCAAGTTCAGTGTAATAGAATTGTAATTTTCCTATTTCTGCAATTTGATTTTGTAATTCTCTATGAGTAATTGCCGATTCTTTTTCTTCTAACGAAGGAGCGTATAGAGCAAGTTCTTCTCCCACAGCTAATGGTTGTTGGGTTACTGTTGCACCAGTAAAGAAATCTTTTTCTTCCTCTACACCAAAGATAAATTTTGATCGATTAAACAATTCTTTTGCATGTTCAGTTTTTAAAAGCTGAAATCCAGTCCGCCAAAGCAGTCTAAAGTCATTGATCTTGATATTATTACTTTCCCAATTTATTCGAGGTAATACTTTTAATACCTGAATTCTAAATCTTAGAGGCCAAATAACTTCTTTTCTCTCATATTCATCTGGCCATACTAAGTTAACATCATCAATATACTTATCTTTTACTAATCCTATACCAATTACGCCTGTAACTGGATGAGTAGCATAAAACCAGAGGATATCTCCAATACTCATAGCTTGAAAATCTGCTTGATAACGAAGTTTTAATCCCCAAATTGGTACAGGTTGAGAAAAAGCTGTTTCCCAATTTGAAGGTCTTCCTATTACTAACCAGTTTTTGATTTTATCTTTCATAGTTTTCATCTGGTTTCCTTTTCTCTAATGCCTACCTTATTCCCTTAAACTTGGATAAAATTCTTGTTCTGTTGTTAAATTGAGTCTATCCACAAACCACTCTTTTAAAACATCCCTTACATCCCCAATCATTTCTATATCCCAAGAAATCTCTTTATCTGATGGATTGATGCTCTGGATAAAATGATAGATGCAGTTATCAATCATATCCTGTTGGTCAATTTGATGTTTTGTCAATTCACGATGGCTCATTCTTATTCCCAAGACTCCTTTAATCCAAGACTTGTCTCCTTTGCCTTGTTAACCTTCCTTAACAATCCTTTTAGAAACCTTCCTCTTTGCATATTCTCTCTCATTCCCAGAACCTACTTTTCTGTCCTTAGCAATCCCACCAAGGCTTAGTATTGTTTTCTTTTTTCTCTTTTTAGGCATTGTCGCTCAGATCAATCTCTACTGTCTCAAGACAAATACTCAGAAAATCCTCACAAAGCCTTTTATCTTCTTCTGCAATTTCTCTATAAATTTTTTCTACCTGCTATAATTTATCCATTTTTTATCCGTTCTTTTTTTATCTTATCAAGCTCATCCTTCATCGGATTATCTTCATCACTTCTCTTTAAACACCTCAAACCCTTTCAAGTAGTCGTCAAATTCTATCGGGGCTTCTATTCCAAGTTCGGCAAGTAAATCTATTGCCTCACTTATAGAGATATCAAGCTTCTTAGCTAAACCTTCCAATGAAAGTTTCCCTTCTTTATAGTGTCTGAGCATCTCAAAAACTTCGTCATTCATGCAATATTCTCTATTCCCAGAACTCCCTTAATCCAAGACTTATCTCTATTGCCCTATCAACTTTCAACATCTTGTGTTCTGGAAGCATACCGACAAGATTTTCAAGTCTTTCTTTATCAATAGAATATATCTGTCCAAGGTGTACAACAGATGTATGGGAAAGATTGCTTTCTTCTGGAGTTATCAATACACCAACTGGAAGGTCAGCAACCTTTAGATTGCTTGTTATAGCAGCAACAATTATAAGACTACTCACTTTATTACCAATATCATTTTGAATAACAAGGGCTGGATGAGGTCCTTTTATTTCCCTACCCTTTGAAGGACTGAAATCAAGAAAATATATTTCACCTCTCTTTGGATGTTTCATTTTCTCTTTGCCTTTCTAACGGCTTTATATTTAGCAACTGGCTCTGCACAGATGCTCAAAAAATCCTCTGATAGGCGTTTGTCATCCTCAGCAATTTCTTTGTAAATCTTCTCTGCCTTTTCAATAGCCTGCTGTCTTTTGTAATCATTAATCATTTTTGTAATAGCATCTCTAACAACCTCACTCCTGCTCTTCTTTAATCCTTTTGACATCTTATCTATTTCTTCAACAAGCTCATTAGGAAAGCTTATCCCAAGTTTTGTGACTGACATTTTATAGCCTCCTTGTAATACTATTCTCAATAAATAAGAATACCAGAAAGAATACCATAATTACAACTTTAGCTTTCATCCATTACATGAACCGTTACAACCGACTTCGACATAAGCAAATCCATGCTCTGTAAATCCTAAAATCAATTCATGATTACCTAATAGATTCTGAGATTGCTTCGGTCGATGCGACCTCGCAATGACAATAGAAAAATACAGTTCCCCCATGATTCACACCCCTATGGAAGATCTGAAAATAAGTTCCTCATAGCTCGTGATTTCTTCCCAATCTATCAGATTAACAGCAAGGTCATCATCGCGGTAATAGGAAAACTTTCTCTCATCTTCGGGAGAATTTTTAAACCCATAATAATCC
>JAGVMW010000157.1 GCA_020053615.1 archaeon
CGATAGTTGCATCTCATTAAATGAAAACAGGACGGCAAAGCCGTCCTTGTTTTCAGGTGGATATGGTGCTATCACTCACAAAACGGACTGTGCCTGTTGTGGATTTTTAATTTTGCAATTAATAATTACTTCTCTTGAGGTTTACTTTTAATTATTTCTTTTAATACTTCCTTAAGCATCCCGAAAAAGCCAGAATAACGCATTTTCTTTGCCTGAATTGCGACAGAGTTTGGTTTAATGAGCTTTAGGATTTTGATTTCATATGGTAACCACTCAGTTGATTGAATTAATAGACCCTTCTTCTCTTTAACTTTAACTAATTTCCAGTCTTTATAGTGGTTTTCGTAGATTAAAATATACTTGCCCCTAAGAACGTACTCTACACCTCCACCATAATCTGTATTAATGTCATACTTTTTAGTAGTGCGATAATGTCTTTTTTTTAGAACTTTGTGTGGTTTTCCATTAAGAAGAACTACTCCTCCAACACTTATTTCTCGAGGCTCGAGAGCTACTATTTCAGTCATATTGCTTTTGTAACAGCAGAGAGATATAAGCTTTTCTTAAGACATCTGTCTTTAACAGATTAAGACAATTGTCTTAGGAAGCTTTCACTGCCCTGAACGCCGATGGTTAGATTTGCAATAGCCTTTTCTTGCTGCTTCTGGAAGTATTCCCTACACTCTTTGCTTTCCCCGGTTGTTGCTTAACCCTAATTTCTCCATTTCTACAAAAACTTTTATATGGGCCAGAGAGTAAGCCTGCCGGTCACGAATAGCCTGCTGGAAGGCTTCCATAAATTCTTCCGGAAAGCCTCTCAACTGAAATTTAGTATAATGCCGTTCCTTCTTCACTGGAGAGCATTCAGAAATAATGGCGGAGTTCTGATGAATTACTCCCACCACTTCGGAAAGAAAATCAATTTCATACTTTTTTCGATTGGGCTTATCAACAATGTTAGTTTGAACTCCAGGACAGTTAGAGTCAGCAGTAAGAATGACTTGCTCTAATCCGCAGTTAAGAATTCCGCTGTCCATTTGATATTCAAAACCCCACAAAGTACGGTAGTCGTAAGTGCGATAATTAATCTCTACTCCTTTACTAATACGATAGTTTAATGATATTGGGGCTTTTCTCCCTTCTTTATCAAAAACATCCCAATGGTCGCGGATGGAACGGAAATATCCCCAACGGCGAGAATCTTCTTGTACAGCGTAGCCTTTCAGCTTAAAATCAAAGTAATGCGGTTTCGGAGTTGGGTCTGACATATTTACTGGGTAAGAATAATGAATGTATTTTTAGGGTTTGTGGTGATGGAGAAGATGATTAATATTCTCACATAGAGTAACTCTCTAAACCTATCTTTAAAGTAACGAAATATTTATAATTAAACTAATTTTATCAATCACATGGTAATAATTAGATCAAAAACAATTTCTTTCAATTGTCTAGAGAATCTTGCTAATGCTTTGGACAGAGAACATAAAGAATTTTCTTATTATCGTGTACAAGCTTTTCTCCAGAATGCAGAACAGATAATTTTTCACCCAAACTTAGACCAAGTGTCAAAAGCTCTGCAGGATTTACAGGAACATTATCAAAAAAAGATTGAGCCAGCCTATGCACAATACGACTTACATCCAAAATCAGAATCATTATATCACGCTTTAAGCCGCACTTATCGAGTTCAACATGATGATTTTTATTTGTGTACGGCTGTTCTTGAATTAAAGATAGATGAAGATGTAGCCGTAAGAAGATTATTAATCAGTTATGATGAACGATATGGAAGAAGCACTGTAACTAAGGAATCAAGATTGACTCATGCCAACGATACGGATATTCCTAATCTACAAGAATATTTAAGTGAACGCTTAGGAAAATCTAAATAATTAACTTTTTCAATCAAAAAAACTTCCCCAATCCCGTCTGCCCTTTTCCAGTCAGCTCCTCTTCTTTGTATCCCAGCACGTTAAAGATGCTAGAAACTGCCGGAATCAATTGATTGTTGAGATAATAATCAGCATCGTAATCACCAGGAGCAACATCAGTAGGAATCTTGGCTCTATCTCTTACCAATCCCGTTCCTTTGCAGATAATATATTCAATTATGCTTCCCGGAGCGATACGCTCGCCTTTCTTCACCATCTGCCAGGCGATAGCTACATGCGGAGCGATAGAAGAATAATGATTCAACTCTTTAGTTATTTGAGTTTTAATTATCAATTTATCTAGAGGAAATTTGCCTGCCTGCAGCTCTTTGATAACATCTTTAACATACGCCAACGCTAATCCTGCTTTATCTTCCAATACCATTCTTAGCACTTGCAGTTGAAGGTCTTTAGCCAGAGGAGAACAGTTACGTCTTATGGTTTCGAATCCGGTTATTTTTAGCTTGCCTTCTTTGGAGATTAATGCATATTTCTTTTTAGCGCCTTTCTCAGTACCTTTTGCTGCAACGAATATTCCCCGAGGATAATACCCCTCTAATTCTAATTCCATGGTTCCGGGTAAAGCAGCATTAATTTCTTTCTGGAATTTGAGCGCTTTATCTAACGATTGCTCGCCGAGAAGGACAAAACAGGAATCAGTATTGTGCACTAAAATGAGGCCTTCAGCATCTACAAAATTGTGGTTTCCCTCGACTTCTAAATCATAAACAAATCCAGAATAATCTACAGGAACAATCTCTTTGATTCTCGCAACACAACAACCCCCATGCTCCCAGTCTGGTTTCTTAATTCCTTGGACTCTTAAAGAAGAGATATCGGGCTTGTCTCTGCGATATTTCCAGCCCACATGCTTGATTTCCCTGCCCCAACTATTTCTACCCCATTCCAACGACTTAAACAAGTAATTCAACCCGCAAGCTAAATCTTTGCTATTAGTGTCAAACATAACAAAATGAGTTTTATATCTCTTATCTGGTTTGGAGTTGCCATCTCCAGTAAGATAACCATTTAGGAATGCTCTTTTAATTTCTTCATTTGCAGTGTAAATAAAATCTGGAACTCTTTTTCCTCGGCTACCTTTGCCACATCCAAATCCTGCGTTGAATAGTCCGACTAATGGAATCTTCTGAGCACGATAGTAATATGTATTTTTGTTTATTCTTTTGTCATAATCCACAATAACTTTTAAGTCCTCTCTAAGCACTGAATCAAAGTAATGCTTCACTCTTTCTATCTGTTTTAAATCTTGGCTGCCAAATGAAATCATTCTTTTGGGGCTGCGTTTTTTAATTTCTATATCACTGCAGGAGCCCTCAGCACAGAAATATCCCAGAATCCAAGCCAATTCTGTAGTTAGAATCCAGTAACGAGGTATTTTTCCACCACTAGCATTTCTGAATCCGACAAAAGAATAACTTTCAGAGGCATCTGCTCTTTTTGGAATTCTTCTCTCATGATGTACATTAAACACATGACTAGATAATGAAAGCACTTCTTTGTGACAATAAGGACAGGTTCCTTTTACATCAGGGAAAAACAATTTATCGGTATATAACCAAATATCTTTATCTAAAGTTCCAAAGTTTAATTTGGCTAAATCAAATACGTACCCTTCTTTATAGTTGTTGATAACGGGTGGATGAGTCAGAGAAACTAAGTGATCTCCAACTTTCAAGCTCGATGCGTCAGTGAGTTCATTACCGCCAACTGTGCTAAACTTATAAATAGAATGTTGTGAAGTAACTTCAGTAGTTCCATGAGTAGTAATGAGCTTTAAAAGTGGACCTTTGTCTTTAGAATTATATTGATGCCTAATTGCTTTTTTAATTGACGAATAAACTAATTTATCTCCAACGTAAGATAAAGTTTTAAATCTACTAATCTCAGGATCATTAAAGTGGGAATCTACAAACTTACCAATTGATATCAATTTAACTTCTTTATTCTCTTCCATTACAAATATTTTCCGTTCTGGAGTTAGACTATCGCCATAACACACTCTAAACCCGCTTTCCTCCGCTTTGTTCATTGTTTTTTGGATATAATTTCTAGCATAAGCTGTGGTAGATCTCGCACTTTCTAATGAATACCATCTTGCTCCAAAGAACCCTAAGTAACCATAAAATGAATTTGCTAATAGTTTAACTGATATAGACCGCGCTTCTAACATTTTAGTATCTTCTTTTTTAGCTTTGGCGGTTTTTATTTGCTTCTTTAAATCGGCGCGAATGGAAATTAACTGCTCTAATACAGTGGGAATAAAATTTTTCTGCTTGGTGCAGAACCAATATTCATCCAGAGTGGGAACTTTAGCTTTTTCTCTGCAGCAAGCACAATGGAAACTTTCCGGACCGATATTGTGCGAAGTGATTATACTTGGATATAATGAACGGAAGTCAAATACAACCAGCTCTTTATACAAGCCAGGAATGGGTTCATATACAAATGCTCCTTCATAAGTTTCTTCCATGCGATTATCCATCTCTTCTCCTTGTGGCTTGTTAGGAGCAAGCACATTATATTCTCCAGCACGTTTTAAGATATAACTTTCAACTAAGCGGGCAAAGCGCATGCGGATTACGTCAAAAGTGGGCAGTCCTACAATTTTAGTAAACTCTAACATATCGTACAATAATTTTTTGCACAATCTTAGTGTAAGATGAGCATCATGTAAGTTGTATTCGCAATAATCATGCAATCCATCGGGAGAATTGTCCCATACTTCAGCAAGTTGATCTAAGTTGATAATTTGTTTTTTATCACCTAATATTTCTTCGCTTACCGAATCCAATGAATAACTGTCCGTCTTCATATTCTTGCCGAAAATATTACGAACGAATTTGCACATATCGAGATGCAGAATTCCAGTAATCTTGCTATCTCCCTCTCGGAAATCAGCTTTGCTTCCCGCTTGAAGATAAGAATAATCTGCCCCTAAGTCAAGTCTGATCCGGTGCATTTCTGCGCGATGCTTGATATATGGCAAGTCAAATCCGTCGGAGAAGTATCCAGTAAGAATATCGGGTTTGAATTCTAAGATTATTTCTTTAAAACGCTCTAACAACTTAACTTCATCTTTAACAAACTCTATAAACTCTTTATCGTGCTTAAATTTTTTCCATGTTAATACTTTTCTGAAATCTTCTCCGGTTTCATCTACACCATAGAAAGCAATCATCAATATAGGATTTTTTTCAAAGTCAACTATCTTATCTCGAGCATAGGTTTCGATGTCTAGGGCTAGGATTCTAGGATTAGATATACTTTCTAAGCTCGACTGTTTTACAGAAGTGGCGTTAAAGATGGGAACACGCAGGCTTGTTTCCTTACTAAATTCTCCTTCAGCTTGTACTAAAGTCATGGGAGTTATATTCATATCGCGCAGGCAGCGATGGACAAATAGAATATCTTTTTCATAGCATTCAATTCCCCAACTTTGCAGTTCTCGGCTGATAACTGGTACGGCTTTGGGATAATTGGTATATATTTTCCATAATTTTATTTTTTTTCCTAATAATTCTTTTTCTGCTTCTTCCCATCCGATTACTTTGGCTGGCTCGGATTTATTTTCAAGCTTCAAGTCTTTTAGTTTTTCTGCTATTCTGGCTTTATCTAAATCGTGCACTTGGGCATAGAAGAAAGGTTTGTATTGGTGAATGACACAGATTCGGTTTCCGTTTTCTTGCTTTCCATAAATGTAGACGTAAGTAATTCCTTCTTTATACCTGTAATCAAAGTCCAACGGGTAGAAGTGCAGTTTCACGGTTTATCTCATTTATTTGTTTGTTTAGCATCCTAATGTCGAAATCACTGCAATTATCGGAGGAAGTGCGTCGTGAGGGGTCGCTCCCTACGGGAACACAGCACCTTCGGGTTTACCATTGAGGATTTCGAAGATGCTAAACAAAG
This sequence comes from archaeon, assembly GCA_020053615.1. Classification (GTDB taxonomy): domain Archaea; phylum Nanobdellota; class Nanobdellia; order Woesearchaeales; family GW2011-AR9; genus JACRPH01. The sequence goes on from JAGVMW010000157.1 coordinate 5,862, forward strand.
TATAGTTTTATCTCTAGGAGTGAGGGAATTTTATAAGGTTTATGGGAGGAAATTGTGAAAAGAGGTGAGGAGGATAATGCTTCTACTGATGAGTTGACCAATTCCGGTTAAATTTAGACAAGCCCCGGTTTATTTCCTTGCTTGAAATCTCCAAAGAATATTTATCCTCAAATTTAACTAATATTCTCTGTCTTAATTTATAGGTATTAGCATGGGCACAGTCCGTTTTGTGAGTGATAGCACCATATCCACCTGAAAACAAGGACGGCTTGGCCGTCCTGTTTTCATTTAATGA
>JAGVMW010000085.1 GCA_020053615.1 archaeon
ACACCCGCAGAAAGAGCGGGGATAAAATTAGAATTTTGGGAGAGATTCCAACTTTTGGAGATGATTAAACATGCGTATGCCGAAGATTAAAAAGAGTCAACCTATCGGCAGGTATTTAAACCAATAATCACCCACATACGTTAAATGTCCAAATCAAACTTCCTCTTAGTGGACTTGAACGAGCCCAAAGTAAAGAAACTAGCTGAAACCATCACTTCAGAAACTTCCCGAAAGATTTTGAACCATCTGGCAGAGAAAGAAGATACCGAAGCTAATATCGCTCAAGTGTTAGGAATACCCATTTCTACCGTTCATTATCACCTGCAGAAACTACAGGAAGCCGGATTGGTTAAAGTAGAAGAGTTCCATTACAGTCCTAAAGGCAGAGAAGTGAATCATTATCAACTGGCGAATAAGTATATCATCATTACTCCGCAGAAAGTTTCCGGATTGAGAGAGAAGCTTAAAGGAATTTTACCGGTAGCTTTGGTTGTAGCAGGTGTAGGATTAGTGATAGGATTAGTGATAGGATTAGTTAATCGTTCTTCACAGATGTTTGGTGCAACGATGAAAACTGCTACTTTGGAAGATACTGCATTTAAAGTAGCTCCAATGGTACAGAATTGTATCCCGACTTCTACTTCATCTAATATATGGTTATGGTTTATTATTGGCGGGATTAGTGCGATAGTGATGTATGTGGTAATTGCGATGGTTAGGGAAAGGTTAAGAAAAGAATAACTTTGATTCAAGTTGAAGCTTACTGCGGGATATAAATACCTGCGACTTCTTTAGATAAATATGAAATCAAAACTATGCGCACTATTATTAACGTTAGTAATTATGCTAGCTCCGCTGATCTCAGCAGATATTGGAGCACAAAAACCCTACCAACCCTCTTCCGGATTTGCCGGGGCTCAATTCTATTCAGTAGTCTTTGATGCGGAAGGAGAAGCAGCAGTAGTAGTTAAACTCCAATTTCCGAATACCGGTGCTTCAGTACTTAACGAAGCGGTGATAGAAATTCCCGGACAAGTTAAACTGATTAATGTAGTACAGGAAGTTAACGCCAATCAAAAAGTTAATAATTATCTCTCTTCGGCTAAAAGTTATCATTCGGTTAAATATAATAGTGATGCTCTATCTACTTCCACCAAATACCTCTTTTCTTTGCCGGTTCCAGTTAAAAGTCAAGAAACGGTAACTTTGTTACTGTACTACAAAGCTTTGGGTTATGTGCAGAACGATATATTTGATTATTCGTTCCATTTCAATACTATTAAACAACCATTAGATTTACAGCAGGTTAGGGTAGCCGTCTTAGTTCAACCGGATTTGTATTTGAAAGGCGGAGAAAGGAAAGTAAATTATCTTGGCGGGAATACTATGTTTGCAGCCATGGAAACCTCTATGGCTAGTGGAGCGGCTAATCCCTCTTTGTAGCAATTCTCTTCTCAGATAAGTCATACTGCCGGTTATGTCAAAGAAGCTTATGCTTTAGATCCCTGGGAAAGTTTTACGGTGAATGGATTGTACAGTTCTTCCCGCTTGTGGCTGTATAAATGGAATATTCTAAGCGGTTTAGTTATTTTTGCTGGATTAATACTGTTGGGTGCTTTTGGAATACGCAGAATCAAATCTAAATTAAAGAAAGAATTACCTTTTTCTGGAGTTCTATGGGGATTAGGGAATAGTTTAGTTGCACTAGCAGCAGGATGGTTCGGATTTTACTTGCTGGAGCATCTGCCGAGATTTTTTAGTTACCCAATGCGAGATACAGTCGGAATAATTATCGCTTTCGCTTTAGTTATTCTGGGATTTTTGCTGTTGTTGGGCTTTCCGGTATATCTGTCTTTACAGCGCAACGATTGGAGAATTGGATTAATGGTATTTGCTACCACTATTTTTGGATTGCTTGTAGGAGGGATGATTTTAGTGGTGACGATGCAGTGGGTGTGAGAAGAAAAAATTAACTTGATTGACAAGTATTATTAACACATTCGCATGCAGAAGGAGCCATACATTTACATTCTCTACTTTCTATAGGTAGTTCATATCCTTCATTATAACAACCACACTCACAACCGTACATTATTTTACAATCTCCGTTTGTTTCACATAATTTGTTGTCAGTAGAAGAAGTAGTAGAACAACCACTTAAAACAATAACAAATACTAAAAGTGCCAATAATAGGTTCATAACCATCGTTCCCATTAATTTGTTTGTGATACCCCACCGCTTGCTGTGATTGGGTTTGATTACCCTCAACTATTTGGGTGGGGAGAACAAACTTTGAAAACTCCCCTTGCTGTTGACAGATACAAGAAGGCCGAAGCCTTCTGTACAGAAATGAAGTAGTTTCTTCATTTCTTGTACCCCTCCCCTTGGGGCGATTGGGAGTTTTCATTTCTTCCCAGACCCAAATATTATTACCTTCTTCTCCTTACTAACCGTACCGCTCCCCATACAATAGCTGTTCCAACTGCCCAAGGCAGTATCACAAACACTAATTCCAGCAAGCTGTTGAAGCTGTCTACTAAGCTGTTAATCAATTGAGAAAACTTAGTTACGGCAATATAAGCATACTCTGACCGCTTCTCGGTAAAAGTGACGCTAATCGTAGAATAATCAACTTGGTTGTCCACATTCTTTAACGCATCTTCCAAATACTTAACCGTTTTCTCTTGACTAAAAATTCTATCTGCTAGTTGAATCTTATCTGCTACGTTAGATGCTTCGGCATACATCTGCTCAAACTTCTTCAAGCGTTCTTTTTCTGCGCCTAATTCAGTTTTAATGTCTACATACCTTTCGGTAATATCTTGGGCATTATCGGAGAAAGAAATAACTTCGCCAATTGCTTTTAGTTTAGAAACAATATCATCATATTTCTTAGTGTCAACCTTTAGAGTATAACTTCCGGAATGATAAGATTTCTTACCCGAATCATAGATGTTTACGTTTTCATTGAGAAGATAAGAGCCAGTTGAGCTAACGATTGCTTTCAGATGTTGTTCTGCTTCAGAGAATTTTCCTAACTCTATTTCTGAATTAAGCCATGCAGTTTTAGTTATTTTTCTATCAGTTACACCAACTGAATCACCGAAATCGCTTGAGCTCATAGATTTGGAAGCGTACATCGCTTCGGGAACCGCTCCGCCAAAAGAATAGCCATTACTTGAAGCCATACTTATTACTCCGCCACCTGAAAACAGCGGTACTACTACCAATAATACTAAAAATAAAGCTACTAATAACCAATTATCTTTCAATTTGTTTAATTGTTCTTTGAATGCCATAGGTTTAACCTCCATATAAAATTAAATTTTTCTCTCGCACTTAGTAGATAAAGTTCCATCATCAATCATTTTATTTATTTGGTCTTTAATATAATTTGTTAAATCATCCCCATACAAGCCCAAATCTCCTTTCAGATGCTGTATATCAAAGAGATTACGGTTACAAACATAAAATTCAGTGAATGGTTCTTTGATAATTAATTCTTCTCTTTCTTTTTTCAAAGTTTCATCAGTGGGAACTTTACGCCACCCTGATTGACTAAATGATTTCTCAAAGAAAGCAGTTTTATCGGAATAAGCTCCAACTCCAAAATAATATCCGCTATTTAATGGTGCTAAAGTTTCAGTCAATGACGCACCCACCAAATCTCCCCAAAAATAATTATTACTATTACTTTGTGTTCCCCACAAATAGTTTTGATAATCAACACTAACCGTTTTTAAGACTAAATAATCAGGTACGCATTGAACATCTCCTGAACCGCAAGGTCCCACCGATTTAGATTCACCACAACCATACAGAAATATACTTAACAAAGTAATAATTAATACAAATAATCCAATTGTTAAATGTTTTTTGTTCATATAATTAGTTAAGATATAGCAAGTATATAAACATTCGGAAAGCTTTGAATGAGATGGAAGTTATGAAAAGATAAATTATGGTGTCAACCTATCTCTATCTCTAGGAAACATAGTTGCTTCTTTGACATTATCCAATCCGCAAATCATCTGAGTCAATCTTTCCAACCCAATACTCCACCCAGAATGATAAGGGGCTCCATAACGGAAAGAATCGATATATGATTTGAAATTATCCGGATTTAATCCTTTTGCCTTAATTCGAGCAATTAATAGTTCTGGAAGATGAATACGTTGCCCTCCAGAAGAGATTTCTACTCCACCATAAAGGGAATCAAAGCCTTCGCTAACTTTAGCTTCTTTTTTGCCGTCTTTTGGCATAATGTAGAAAGGCTTAAGTGCCGCCGGCCAGGAATGAGTAAAGACTAAGTCTCCTTTGTACTTGTCACACAAGATCCTTTCTTGTTCCGGAGTAAAGTCGTCTCCCGGTTTTCCTCCTGCTTCTTTTATGGCGCGCTCGTAAGGAAGATAAACGCCTTTAGGAACTTTCAAGTTCTTAACTCCCAAAATTTCTAGCTCTGGGGAACAATTCTTTAACACTCTGCCTATAATATCTTTAACTGCTTCTTCCTGCTGTTGCATGACTTCCATCTGGTTCATGAACGCACATTCGATATCCATTTGTCTGATTTCGTTAATATGCCGAGGAGTGTTATGTTTTTCTGCTCGCCATACGGGGGTAATCGTAAAAGTTTTTTCTACAGAACAAGCCAACATCTGCTTGTACAATTGCGGAGATTGAGCCAGATAAGCTTTTTTCTCAAAATATTGTACTGAAAATAAGTCTGTTCCTCCTTCAGAAGCGGCAGAAATTATACAAGGTGGCTGCATCTCCAGAAAACCTTTGCTATAAAAGTGTTCGCGGAAAGCATTAGCAATTTCATTCTGAATTTTAAACACGGCTTGAGTTTTTCTGCGGTGGAAATCTAAGAAACGATAGTCCAAGCGTTTAGGTAAATCTTGAGTTGCAGATTCATCTTTTTCGAAAATGGTTATTGGTAGTGGTTCAGCTAAATTAATTATTTCCAACTCTTTTACTTCAATTTCACTGTTTTTTTCTGTAATTTCATCACTTTTGACTACCGCTTTCTTTACTAATCCGGTAATGGAAACTACTGATTCGCATAATAATTTGCTGATATTATCAAATAACTTTGAGTCAAAAGCTACAGCCTGCACTACACCAGTAATATCTCTTAGCTGTAAGAATTTTATTTTGCTCTGTCCTCTCAAGCTGTGCACCCAGCCTTGGATGAGAACAGTCTGTCCTTCTTTAGCGGATAATTCATTTATGTATGTTCGTTTCATGGTAATCAGTTGAAAAAAGAGCTAGTATTTATGGTTTGCGATACGATGGCACAGTTTATTTTGTGAGTGATTTTTACATTTACGCCGCCGCCTAGGTCAAGAGGCGAGCCGAGAACTACCTTTGCTTGCACGAAGTTATTGGTGCAACCCCACGATTAACAAAGCTAAAATTCAGCAAAATTTAGGGAGAGGTTGGCACGAGGCGAGCGACCAAGGTGGCGTAAATGCTTCTTGCGAAATCACTCACTTTTCGAACTGTGCCGATACGAGTAAAACGAGTAGAGCAAACTTGAGAGACCATAGGTCGAACTTATGTGAGCGCATTCACATTATGAGACCAACAGGTCGAATTTATCTCAAATGTGAAGTTGTGTTTGAGATTATGAGTAGCAACGAATTTAGTTTGCGGTACGAGTGAAGAAAGAGTAGCATTGTATACAGATTATAGACAAAAGGTTAAATACTAAATCTTGAACGGGGTTACCCACTCTTCAACTTTCTTTTCTTCGTCTTTTATGAGAAAAAAAACCTTTTCGAATGGTTTTAAACATGTTTTCATTTGTTTGTGATACCCCACCGCTTGCGGTGATTGGGTTTGATTACCCTCAACTATTTGGGTGGGGAGAACAAACTTTGAAAACTCCCTGTGCT
>JAGVMW010000060.1 GCA_020053615.1 archaeon
AGGAGAATTGATATGCAAGAAGAAATAATTATTGCGGGATTCGGCGGACAGGGTGTTTTGTCGATGGGACAAATTCTCTGTTATAGCGGAGTAATGGAAAATAAAGAAGTAAGCTGGATGCCGTCTTACGGTCCGGAGATGCGCGGCGGTACTGCAAACTGTATTGCCATTATAAGTGATACTAAAATCAGTTCACCAATACTTACAAAGTTCGATACGGTAATTGCTTTAAACCAGCCATCGTTGGATAAATTTGAAAAAGCTGTTAAACCGGGCGGACTTTTAATTTATGAAGCGAGCACAATTTTGAATCCTCCGACAAGAAAAGATATAGATATAATCCCAATTGAAGCAGCAAATGAAGCGACAAAGTTGAAGAATTCAAAAGTAATGAACATGATTGTTCTTGGTGCGTTCTTGCAGAAGAAACCAATTCTCAAGATGGATAACATTATAGAGGGAATTAAAAAAGTTCTTCCGGAAAGATATCATCATCTAATTCCTCTTAACAAGCAAGCGCTTGAAAAGGGAATGGAACTAGCTGAGAAAGTTGGAGTAACGGCTTAGATTCTATTCAAGTTAAAACCTTGTATGTTTAAAATCATTGGATAGTACATAAAGTTCTTTGACATAATGATAATAATTATTTCCTTACGGAAGAGAAGGTAGTAACCTTGGGCCAAGAGCCCGTCTTCGAGTTTCTTCCTTCCGTCAGGTTAAAATCGTGGAATAACATGGCACATTGATGCCGCATTGTTTGCAAGGATGATGTTGCCTGACATAATCTTTAATAAAAATTGTTTTGATAACATACAAAACAGAAAGGTGCAATATGAACAATTTTTATGTAGGTGGTGATGTTAGTAAAGGCTATTGTGACTTCGTTATCATAAATGAAGATAAGGATATAATTGAACCTAATTTTCAGTTAGATGATAACTTTAATGGACACAAAGAGCTTGAAAAAGTTCTAAATGATTTTTTCACCCGGTATCCGAATGCGGTAATCTATGCCGGTGTTGAAAGCACAGGTGGTTATGAGAACAACTGGTTTAATCTGTTAAAGAAGTTGGCTGCGCAGGGGATGAAAATATTTGTAGCACGAGCAAACCCCAAAGGAACAAATCATAACAGCCAGGCAGAACTTAACCGTACCATAACCGATAAGGTAAGTGCACAAAACATAGCTGAGTACTTAATTAACCATAAGAAAAAAATAAATTACGATAAGACAGATTTATTTTTTTCTGTACGAAAGCAATGGAAGTTTATCAGGATGATTGTAAAACAAAAGACCCAGCTATATAACCAATTGGAATCTTTACTGTATACTGCTAACCCGGAATTACTTGCTTATAGTAAACATGGTTATCGGCAATGGCTATTAAAAGTATTGATGAGATACCCTACAGCAAAGCATCTAAGTAGAGCTAAAGAGACGGCATTAGATTCAATACCGTATATAAGCAGCAAAAGAGCGGAAGAACTTATCAGAAATGCAAAAAGTTCGATTGCTTCTTCAACAGATGATACAACCGCCAAACTTATAAAGGATGTCGTTGAGCAAATTATTCATCTGAAGAAAATGTACCGTTTGCAAGTAGACTCTGTTTCAAAGATTTTTCCATTACATGATGAAGTAGAGATGTTGAAAAGCTTCATTGGAATAGATGACTATTCTGCAATGGGTTTATTGATGAATATAGGTTCAATCGAAAATTTCATCAGCACAAAAAAAATAGCTGCTCAATTTGGACTTCATCCAATTTTCAAAAAAAGCGGTGACGGAACCTGGGGAATGCATATGAGCAAACAAGGAAGCGCTGAAGTAAGACATATTCTCTACAACGTTACAACTTGTGCTATTGTACATAATCCATTGATAAGAGAAATCTATGAGCATCATCTTAAAAAAGGAAAGAAGAAGATGGCAGCTATAGGAGCTTGTATGCATAAGATTCTTAGAATCGTTTTTGGTATGCTTAAGAATACAGAAGAATTTAATCCCGAGAAAGACAGAGCCTTAAGAGAAAAATCTTCTGTTAAAAAAATTAAATCACCAAGTGAAGATAAAAATAGAAGATATCAGCCGTTAGATATTAAATCTCCTATTTCCCGGAGGCAAGCTAAAAAAAGAAAGGAGATCATGTTGGCTGCTAATTTATCTTCAGATGAAATTAAAAAGGAAGAACCAGAAGAGTCCCAATCCCGATTATTTCGGGATAAGTACGGGATCAGATCCAGCTCTTCCCTATAAATAAACTTATGAAATAATATCATTGTGTCAAAAAACAATATGTCAAAGAACAAATTTACTTAGTGAATTTGGGGCATAACTTTTAGCCCCTATCTCGTTGACTTTAAACGGAATAACTCGAAGGTTGTGTTTTACAATTATTCTCCGCTAAATATTACTTTAAATGTTGATCCTACATTTTTCTCGCTCTCAACTTCTATCACCGCATTGTTTATATCGCAGTATCTTTTTACAAGTGCTAAACCGAGCCCGTTACCTTCAAAGCTTCTGGTGTAACCTTGTTCTTCTTGAACAAATGGTTCAAATAAATGTGGTAGAAATTCTTTACTAATCCCAATCCCGGTATCTTTGACTTCAACTACAATATTGCCGTCTTTATTTTTTGTAAGAAGTATTTCCACATTTCCTTTCTTTGTGTACTTAACTGCATTATCAATTAGGTTAGCAAAGATTTGTGTGACACAATATTCGTCAGATATAATTTCTGATTCCTTTACTTCACATTTGTAGATAAGATCTATTCCCTTTTGCTTTGCCATCTGTTGGTATTCGTTATACAATTTTTTAAGAACCTGGGTATCAATATCAATTTTCCCCAACAAAGGTTTATAAACGCCTGTTTGTAATTCGGACACATTAAGAATAAGATCGATAGTTCTAATAATTCTTTTAGAAGCGAACTCGATACTTTTAAAGCAATCTTGATTTTCAAGATCAATTTTATCGCTCAGTTCATCTTTTATAAAACTTACGTTGCTTGTTATAACATTTATCGGCGTTCTAATTTCGTGCGACATCTGAGCAAGGAATTCAGTTTTTAATTTATCAGATTGTTCGGCTAATTCTTTAGCTGATTTCATTTTATCTTCGGCATCTTTTCGCTGGGTCAGATCCACGTACATGCCATAAATACCAACTGTCTTATCATTTACTGCTACAGGTACGCCAACGATTTGAACATAAACAAGAGTGCCATCCTTTTTCTTACGGTAGCTTTCTTTATTTATCTGATTGCCTTCACGTATTTGATCTGAATAGCTCTTGGCTTCCTCTTTCAATTCGGGTGGAACTATTAAGTCGTTGAGAGACTGCCCTCTAATTTCTTCAAGAAAATAACCGAACAGCGCTGAAAATGATTCGTTGATAAGAATAATTTTATCTTGATCGTCTAACAAAGCAATTGCAATCGGAGAGTTTTCAAACAATTGTGCAAATCTATTTTTTTGAGAAATAATTTCTTGCTCGGCACGTCTGCGTTCGGTAATATCTTTCGCTACTCCAATTAGTCCTAAAGGTTTGCCATTTTTATCATTAATAACTGTTGTAGAAAGATAAATAGGGAATTCACTTCCGTCTTTTCTTTTATTCCACAATTCACCATTCCATCCGCCGCGTAGTGTAGCAGGAAGAATTTCGCTTACAACTTCGGGAGGATTATTTGGGGAACGAACGATGAGCATATCCTTTCCGATTAATTCTTCTTCTGAATAACCATAAGTTTTCACAAAAGATTCGTTGACGAATAGAAGTTTATCTTCCAGGTCAGTTATACTCACACACTCATTAACACTTCTGAGAGCATTAGCTAACATCGAAATTTCTTTTTCGGCACGTTTGTG
>JAGVMW010000207.1 GCA_020053615.1 archaeon
ATGCGATAGTTGCATCTCATTAAAGGAAAACAGGACGACAAAGCCGTCCTTGTTTTCAGGTGGATATGGTGCTATCACTCACAAAACGGACTGTGCCCAGTTAATGCTAAACTAATAAAAAGGAGGGATATAAATATGGACGAAAATCAACCGGTTCATCATGAACATCACGAGCATCCAGTACATCATGATGCACCTAAAAGTGGAATGAAAATAGATGCGTTTAAAGTGGCGGTAGCGGTTTTAGCTGTATTATTAATTGTTTCAATTGTTACCGCTGGATTTACCAAATGGGGATTTGTGGGAGCAGCATCTCAGGATACAGTAACTCAAGAAACGTTAGCTTTTGTAAATAATGCTTTGTTGCAAGGAGCATCTGCAGCAGAGTTAACTTCAGTAAGTGAAAGTGCGGGTTTGTATAATATGAAGCTGATGGTTAATGGCAAAGAAATTGACAGTTATGTTACCAAAGATGGAAAACTGTTCTTTCCGCAGGCAATTAATGTGGAAGAAGTTAGTGCGTTAGCAACTACAGGTGCTGGTGCTGAACCAGAAGCTCCTGCCCAACCAGCAGTTAAATCTGACAAGCCTAAAGTTGAGCTGTATGTTATGAGTTTCTGTCCTTATGGTAATAAAGCGGAAGAAACCATGTATCCAGTGTATAAATTGCTTAAAGATAAAGTAGAATGGAATGTGCATTACATCGTTTCAGTAAGTGGAACATCAGTAAATTCTTTACACGGTCAGCCTGAAACTGATCAAAACATACGCGAAGTGTGTGTGAAAGAAAATTATGATATGGATGCGTTCTGGAAGTTTATGAGCTATGTTAATAATAACTGTGGCAATAATGGAGCATGCTGGAAAGATGCAGCTAAAGATGCCGGTGCAGATGCATCTGTTATCGAGACGTGTGTTACTAAGAAAGGTCTAGAGTATATGAAAGCAGAAGCTGATGCTTCTAATGCAGCTGGCGCTCAAGGCTCGCCGACGTTGTTGATAAACGGACAGGGAACTAGCGCAGTGTATCAGTATGGAAATACTGCAGCATATCAGAAAGCGATTTGTGATGCTTTCAACACTCCGCCTGAAGCATGCGGCGAAGTATCGGTTGCAGCATCAACCACGGCTAGTACTGCTGGTGGAAGCTGCGGAACATAGAGTTTTTTTGTTTTTTCTTTACTTACTTTTCTCCCCATACTTTTATAAATAAGGTTCAGTTTAAGCTTAAAGTCAGTCCCAAGCGGACAGATCTGGAGGCGACTCAGGTCAGGAAAGATAAAAGTAATCTTTTTCTGAGTTGTTTGCTAATAATTAAAAAACTAAACTAAGTATAAGCCCTCTCGTTCGCCTGCTTCAATCACAGTATATCGTTATGAAGCATCGTGTGTGGGTCGTTATTGACTGCAACTTCCTGCACGAAAAACTGTGCTGGCTCTCTGGTCAATTGACGAGGGCTTATACAAATAAAACAAAACGAGGTAACTAAACATGCCACGAGGAATGTATCGTTCGAGAACGTTTCGAAGAATATTCGTTAAAGTACCGGGAAATACCGTAAAGATGCACTATCGCAGACGGAAACCGTCCAAAGCAAAGTGCGCTAGTTGCAAGAAGCTATTAATTGGCGTACCACATGAACTGCCATTAAAAATGAAAAATATGCCCAAGACCGCTAAGCGACCGGAAAGACCATACGGCGGAGTGCTGTGCTCAGCTTGCACTAGACAACTGCTAAAACAGAAAGCGAGAGGTGGATAAAAATGGCACTTTTTGAAGTAGGAAGATTATGCGTTAAACTCGCAGGAAGAGATGCCGGCAGAAAATGCGTAGTGGTAGAGCAATTAGATGAAACTTACGTGTTAATTGATGGAGCTACCCGCAGAAAGAAAGTCAACCTTAAGCATCTGGAGCCTTTAGCAGAAACTATTGAATTGAACTCTGGCGCTTCGCATGAAGAAGTAAAAGATGTGTTCAAGAAATTAGGATTAGAGGTGTTTGATTCCAAGCCTAAGCAAACTCCGCAGAGGAAGAAGCACTTGAAAAAGGTTAAGGATAAGACTGAGAAGAAAGCAGTCAAAGCCAAGCCGAAAGTGGAGAAGAAAGAGGCGGCTGCGGTGAAGGAAGAATAAGTTTTTTGTTTTTATTTATTTTTATTTCTTATTCACCAATCCCCACAATCCTTCCACATCCATTTCTAACATCATCACGGGCATAGTAATGCCCCAATTAGTTAATACCTGCGGATGAACTTCACCGATAATCCCCACTTTTTTCCCCTCAATTACAATATTTCCCACTCTTCCAATAATGAATGAAGCGTGCTTAGCATCTCTAATTACTGCTTCTAATCCCAGCGAACGCATCAATGCATCTAAAATCTGCCGGATTTGAGTGAAATCAGTTTTATCGTGGCAGAGTGCAATTCCTAAGTTATCTTTCTCTCCCACACCCGTTTCAGCTTCTTCTCCCCATTCAAATATTCTTCCAATCTCAAATATATTTTGTGGATAAAGATTATGCTGGTTATCTTGAAGGTTTTTCAGCAGAGACGGCAGTATTGAATTTCGTAAAGTATTATTTTCCCCTAATGCATTCTTGAGCGTTATTAACTTAGCGGCTAAACACATCCTTTTATTCAGCTCCAGCTCGGTAAGCAGATGAATATTCTTCACTTCCATTAATTCTAATCCAATTAAAATATCTCGGACTTTCCACGAGAATTTTTCTAATGGAGCTTCTTCTCCAATGGTAGACACATTAGGCAATTCTTCAGTAAAGTTTTCATAACCATAAGCTATGGCAATATCTTCAGCTAAATCAACTTGATGCATAATATCGGCACGGTAAGGTGGAATTAACACCATTCCTTTCTCATAGCCAAATCCCATTTTTTCCAGTAAGCCTATAACTTCTTTTTCTTTAAGTGATAAACCTAAACGTTTGTTAACATAATTTAAGTCCAGCTTCATCTTACGCGGAGATAGCTCCGGTGAAATCCTCTTGCCTTCAGAATAAACTAATTCTAACGAATATACCTCTCCGCCCATCTCTGCTAAAGAAGTAACGATTATATTCAAGCAGATACTCAATGCATCATAATCAAATCCGGAGCATTCAATGAATACATCTTTAGTTTTTTCGGTTATTCTTCCGGTAAGTTGAGAATTTATAATGGGAGGCATACTTAAAATTTCGTTCTTGGCATCAATGAAGACAGGAAACTTAACTTTTCCATCTAATAATGCGCCATACTCTCTTCCGGCTTTGTGTCGGGAAAGTATTTGTATCCCGGTCATGGCTTCATCAGCTTCTAAAGGGATAAAACTTATCTTATCTGGCTTTTCAGCTTTGAACGTTACCGGAAAAGTTATTTTTTCTAAAGGATATACTCCAATGGCGGCTTTCTTGCGGTTTCTGCCGTAAGTAGTGTGTAATTTTTCTTGCAGTTGAATAATTTCTTTTATCTTGTCATCATCAAATTTAATCCCTTTAACAATGGCGCAAGCAGTGAAAGGACGGACTTCTTTTACCGAAGCATCTACGATAATCTTTTGCCCGCTTTTCTTTACGGGATAATTTCTTAATCCTGTTTTTATCCCGATGAAGCTGGCTAAGGCGCGGGCAAATCCCTGTTCAGAAAGCATATCCGGGCGGGAAGCAAAGATTTCCACTTCGATTTCATCTCCGTTAACCTTCTCCAGCACTGCATCCATCATGGAGATGCGTTCTTTGAGCTGGTCTAAAGTAAGCTTCTTACCTACGGATTGTTCTAGTACTTTTCTATTGATGATGATATTGGACATTTAAGTTAAAGCACCCCCCTACCATATAGGTAACAATGAAGCCATCAAAGTGAAGTAGATTATAATTGCAAATATTATTCCAATTCCCAATGGTATCAACACTACTGCTGCACTCTTCCCCCAGCTTAACTGCTGGCGTTCTTTTATTCCGATAACTTGCAATATTAATATGTAAGCCATCGCTAAATAATTGATAAATGGAATCACTCCAAATATTTGCGGAGAGTTGGAATAAGCTACCACTTTGAACGTTTCTACATAACATTTCTTTCCGCCAAAAATTAGTACAAATAAATGTAGTATTCCTGCTCCCACATACAGCATTCCCCAAGAGAAGAGTAGCATAAATGGATATGCTACTATTAACATTAAAAAGATGAAACCGACATTTCCTCCTAAATCTCCAGACAAAGCGTTTCTTACTGCTAATAATCCGGAGAAAAGTAATCCTAAGCCTATTATCATTATTGCACTAGCTATCGCCTGCACTTTCAGGAAATATTTAGTCGCTTCTGCATATTGCTCTTTCTTTGACAGCTTCCCGTAAAAATTTATCGGGTCAAACATAATTTCTTTCCAAGTATTAAATAATCCCATTTTTGGTTTACCTCGTTTTATTTTATTATATTAATGTAGGAATATCAATAAACTCCACTTTTACTTTAAATTTATCTTTTAATATTGGCATCAATGCTTTTACTCCCCATACTTCAGTTTCGTAATGCCCACCGAAGATGACGTTTATGTTGGCTTCTTTGGCTAAATGATAAACATGATGCATCGGCTCTCCAGTGATATATAAATCAGCTTTCTTAGCGATGGCTTCTTCTACTTCTTTGGCAGCTCCTCCGGAAATAATAGCAATGGTTTTTATCTTCTCTTTTCCAAAAGGCAGGGTTAAAGTTTGTATTTTATTTTTCTTTAATATATCTTTAATCTCTTTCAAAGTGGTTGTTTTATCTCCAACAAATCCAATTGGAGTTCCATGATGAGAACCAAATGGTTGTATGTTTTGAAGTCCTAATAATGTTGCTAATTGAATATTATTCCCATAAGTTGGATGCATATCCAAAGGCAGATGTGCAGCATAAAGAGCCAAATTACTTTCCACCAAGAACTTTACTTTTTCATAATTTGCTCCAGTAAGATAATACTTGGAAAAGTTCCACAGCATCCCATGATGCACCATTACCATCTGGCAGCCTGTTTCTACTGCCTGCTGGAACGTCTCTAAACAAGCATCTACTGCAAATCCTATTTTTTTAATTTCACCGGTATTTTCTACCTGCAAGCCGTTGCTGGAATTATCTTCGATTCCATTTATGTCTAATTCACGGTCCAAAAATTCTGCTATTTCAATTGCGGTTGCCATGTTGTGTTATTTTTGTTTAACTTTTAACTCCAATTCTTTAATCTGTTTATCATTGGTTAATAATCTCATTTGTTGTATTGCAATTTGATTTAGTTTAATTAATCTTTTATCTTGGGGTAATTTCTCATTAATAAATAAAGCATTTAGATTTTCAAGATTTGATAAGCAAACTAATTGAGAGACATTGGCATAATCTCTGACGTTGCCGCTTTTATTTTTATTATCATCTCGCCATTCTTTTGCAGTAGTTCCAAACAAAGCCACATTTAAGACGTCTGCCTCATTTGCGTAAATATGAGTTATTTGCGGTTTAGTTAATTCTTTTGGGATTAGATTTTCTTTTATTGCATCAGTATGAATTCTATAATTTATTTTCACAAGATTTCTTCTTATATCCCATCCTAACTGCTTTTTTTCTTCTTCTTTAAGTCTCTGAAATTCTTTTATAAGATACAGTTTAAATTGGGGCGAAATCCAAGAAGCAAATTCAAATGCAATGTCTTTGTGTGCATATGTTCCACCATATCTGCCCGCTTTTGCTATTATTCCTTTAGAATTGGTTTTTTCAGTCCATTGTTTAACTGAAAGTGTAAATCTGTTTAGTCCCGCTTGATTTTTAATCCCCTCGAATTCGGGGGAATTAAACTCCGGATTATAAATCTCTTCCCATACACCTAAGAACTCAATGGTGTTCTTGTTTCTAAGCCATTTTTCTATTAAAACCAGCCCATTTTCTATATTCTTTACCATATCTGTTAAACAGATAAAATCTTCTTCATTATAGTGATAATATGATATTTCAGTTCCTAAAACATTGATTTTTTCCATTTTATCCTATTTCAGCCACACTTTTACTTTCCGCGACAGTTTCAAATCATTCTTATACAAGTCACGGATGTCTTTTATCTGATAATATTCTAAGATAATCCGGTCAAATCCTGGTCCCCATGCTAGTACTGGAATATCTTTACCTAACAACGGAACTACTACTTCCGGACGCAACATTCCTGCTCCGCCAAACTCTACCCATTCCTGCTTTTCGGGATGCCACACATCAATTTCTAAGCTTGGCTCGGTGTAAGGGAAGTAAGCTGGTCTGAATCGTGCTTGAGGAAATCCCATCTTGGTGAAGAACTGCCGTAAATAACCTAATAGATGTCGGAAATCAGCGTTTTGATCTACTACAATTCCTTCAGTTTGGTTGAATTCAAAGTGATGCTTCCAATCTACTGCTTCATTACGGAAGCATTTGCCCACAGCGAAAAACTTTGCGGGTAAATCTTTGTCTTTCAATTTGGAGAGAGTTTTTGAAGTTAAAACGGTAGTATGAGTTCTAAGCACATTTCTTTTGGCTTCTTCTTCATTCCAAGAATATTTCCAGCCGCTGCTGCCAGTTTTTCCGCCAGTTTCATGAGCTTCTTTTACTTGTTTGACTATGTCTGCTGAAGGCAGCTTGCCTTTTTCTGCCTTTCCGCCCAGAAAGAACGTATCTTGCATTTCTCTCACCGGATGGTCTTGTGCGGTGAATAATGCATCAAAGTTCCAGAATGAAGTACTTACCATAGAGCCAGTCATTTCTTTGAATCCCATCTCCAGCCAGATCTGCTTGGCATATTCAACAGCCTGATTCACGAAATGTTTTTTTCCAGGATAAATAGAAGGCACTTGAGCTTGAATGTCATAAGCGCGGAATTCTTTGTCTTTCCAGCTTCCGGTTTTGAGCATTTCCGGAGTTAGACGATTGAGCACTTCTCCTTTGCTAAGCTTTATAACAATTATTTTCTTGCCTAATTCGGTAAGTGAAAGAGTAATTTTTCTAGTTTCTTCGGTGTAAACAAACTCTTTTCTCTTTTTTAGCTCTTCTAAAGAGAATTTCTCTACATCGCTTAATTTTTCCAATTCTAATGGAAAGTTTTTTGCTAGGAATTGCTCTTCTAAAGTTCCTTCTGACAGAATCTTCTTTCCCTGCGAACCTAATTTTAGCATTAATTCTTTTTCTTTCTGTAATTCGATACCAACTTTGCGTTTAAGAATGCCAATACAAGCATCCACTTCTTCTTTTTCCAATCCGCTTTTCTGGGTTATTTCGCTTAAAGATTGGAATTTATCGGTAAGAACTTTAAGGAGTTTCTTTTCGGGCATGCCTTCCTGCTTGTATTTCAATCCATTCTTTCCTAGAACAATTACTTTTTTAGTTTCGGTGCTGAGATGCAAGATATCTTTATTTTCCAGCCATTGTAAAGCGCGCATAACTTCGATTTCTTGCATTCCGGAAACTTTGACTAAACTGGAAAGTTCTTTCTCTGATTTTAGAAATGGCAATACTTTACGTTCTAACGGGTGCAGTTTGGAAATTAGGGAAGTTAGGTCCATTGTTTAATGAGAATGGGAGAGTATTTATAAAATTAACCAGCCCAGTTTAGAACAGAACATTTATAAATAATCACTGTTTGGTAGCTAATGGTAGCGGCAGAAGACTGCAGAGGGTGCTTTATTGCGCTCAGGAAAGTCCGCCCACCTGAAGTCACAACTTATTGTGATAGCCACTTCCATTAGGAAGATCGGGAAACCGATGGCTCTGGCTTAGAAACGGCACGTCCTACAGATTGGGATGATATGGCGAAGGTTCCTGTGAAGGAGCTGAGTTAACCTGTGGACGTCTCTGTAGGGAACGATGAAACGACGAAACCTTGACGAAGTTTAACTTCGAGGAGTCCTTCAGGATGAAAATCTAGAAGGATTTGGCTGGTGCAAGTTCCGTTGTGGACGCTCAGTAGAATGCAGTCATGGAGTATCGGTTGTGCTTCGGCATGGCTTTGGCTCTTACTAAAGGTGGCTTATCTCTGCCCTACCAACTATTTTTTCTAATTACATTTGGATTAGAGAGGAGGGTTTGTATAACATATCGCTGTTAAGTGAGCCGAGCGTTAGCGAGAGTGCAACGTGCCACGAAGCGAAGCGGAGTGAGTTTTTTGTCGTCGAAAATTCCATTGACACCGTAGTTTTTCAGATTTAACATTTTAATCAATTCCGAGCAAAGCGAGAGTATAGTTCGTGGGGGGAACTTAAGAGTTTAATTCCTCAAATGGGTATTATGCCCCGTTGCTTGCAACGACGGAAATAACAAACGAATAGATTGCATTTGAGGTTAAAAAATACCCCGCAGCTTGCTGCGATTGGGATTTTTTATTTCGTAACAATCTTTATTAATGACTCATTATTCTTAGATACAATGAATGAGGAGATAAGACGTTTAATAGATAGTGGTGGAACATCTGATTTTGAAGTTGTCGCAGGACAAAAGATTTTTGTAGAGAGAGGACAGTTCTGGATTCAAAAACAACGTCAAGGTCATAGTTTGCATTATGTTGTTCCTTATCAAGCTTGTTTTGCCCCACAAATACCTGAGTTTTTCATTAAGAATTTCTCAAGTTATGGTAATGTTGTTCTGGATCCATTTTGTGGTCGTGGTACTACTATTTTAGAAGCTAATCAGAATGATCGGATTGGTATTGGCATTGATGTTTCTCCATTAGCTTTAACACTAGCAAAAGCCAAGTTAAAAAACATAAGCTATGAACAAGTGAAAGAAAGATTAAAAAAAATCGATTTTTCTAAAGAAATTTTAGAGGGTTTTGAAGAGTTTAAAGACATTTATCATTCTAAAACTTATTCCCAAATAATGAATCTTAAGCGGCAACTAACTGATAAACCTGTTGATATGCTGATTAAATCTATTGTTTTAGGGAGATTACACGGTCATTCCGATGCTTTTTTCTCGGTATGGACTTTTAACGTAGTATCTTTCTCTAAAGAACAAATAAAGAAGCAAAGTGAAGTTCGCGGCTTAAAGCCTGAGTTTAGGGATGTTGTTCCAAGAATATTAAAGAAAGCAAATACCATTTTAGAACACCCTGTAAAAGAACAACCAAAATCTACACTGTTTAACTCTGATTCCAGAAGTGTACCGTTAAAAGACAATTCTGTGGACCTAATCATTACTTCTCCACCATTCTTAAATGTTATAAATTATATTGATGATAATTGGTTAAGATTTTGGTTTTTGGGTTATGATAGGGAAAAATTAGTTTACACTTAAAGTAAGTATTCTTCGATACTTTGGTTTACCTATCGGAGTAAACCAGCCATCGCTACCACGATATATAATTAGAGCGTCATCTTTTCTCTTAACCTTCAGCCAAGTATGTTGGTTAAATTCTTTCTCGTAGATTCTCATTTAATACTTCCTACAAAACCATTTTTCGGCATCTTTCTTCAAATTCTTATTAAGATCTAAATCTCTGATTTTAATGTTCTTTAATATTTGAATGTCATCATTATTTTGTTTATTATCTCCAAATAGTGCAGCGAATCGGATACAAGAAAATATTTTTTCCAAATCACTTTCTTTAATGCCACCAATGAGATACAACTTTTTTGCCATTATAATTCTATCTAACTCTAGATCTATATAAACTTTTGGTTATAATTTGGTCATATATCTATATTAATTAGGTTATATCAATGATTTAAATATGGAATGGGATTTAACTGCATTTATTATCAGGAGTAGTTATCGAAAGAAAGTATTTTTTGAACTGTCTAAGTCCCAAAGACCATCTCAAATAGCCAAAACTTTAGACTTAAGAATTACTCATGTTACGAGGGCACTAAGAGAACTAAAACAGAAAAGCCTAGTTAAATGTCTTAACCCAAAAGAATCTTTTGGAAGGTTCTACAAATTAACATCTAAAGGAGAAAATGTTCTAAAAGAGGTAAAAAACTTAGCAAAATCTTAAGATGGAAAATAATTATAATCAAAAATATGTGGAATTTGCGTCTAATATTCATTTCTATGAGTTTTTGCAGGATGAATTTAAAGAGCCACATTTTAAACTTAAAGAATATTTACTGGAGATTAACAAATTAGATGGCAAAACCAATTGGGACATAGATACCTTAAGTAATTTCTTGAAAACGCATCCAAAATCATTTGACCTCTTTCAAGAGATTTTCCAATTAACTAGATTTACAAATACCCAACTAACTCATTTTCTATTTGATGTTACTTTATTGAATAATACTAACAAAAACATCTTAAAAAAATATTTAATACAAAATTTAGAAGAAGATAAATATTTCTATAAACTGTATATTACAGAACTAAAGAAAACTAAAATTGAAATTGATTCCAACAATTTAGTTAAGGCAATTAATGACAACGAGGTTTTATTTGATTCGTTTATCTGGATATTCAAAAGTGTTGTTTCTAAATATGTTTTAGACAGTGTAGCTAAAGTGGAAATATTACATAATAGGTTATCAAAAGATGTATTTAAAGACATATCCGAAAGAACCGCTAAATATTTAATTAATAATTTAAAGTTAAACAACATTTTAAAAGGAATTGACATTAAAGAGTTTCTTTTAAATAAGAGAATTGGTATTGATACAAAATCAATCCACGGGAAATTTGGCAACATAAAAATCAAAAACATTTTAGAAAAACACAAACTAATTAATGTAGATAATATTTTTAATGAATTGGGAATAAAAAAATTACCTCGAAAATTAACTAACCCTCAATTAGAAAAGTATGCTAATAAAATTGTCTATGTAACCGAAAAATATTTAGAGGGGATTAGTAAAAGAAAAGATAACAAATTAAAAAAGTTTGATTTTATTATTATTCATGATCTAAAACCAAAAATACTTATTGAAACAAACTTTTATTCTACTTCTGGTACTAAAATAGGGATTAACCAAGGAGAATATGTAGATTTAAAACAAGACATTGAAAAATTATCTAATAATTATCTCTTTTTATGGATTACAGACGGAAATTATTGGCTAACCAGTGACGGACATTCTAGACTACTTCATTTGTACACTTACTTTGGTGATCAAATCCTGAATTATAACCTCTTTGATAAAAAATTGCTAGAATTAATTGAAAAGCTACAATGAAAACAACTCATAAAATAATAATTGGGGAAGCAATAGAAGAATTAAAAAAAATTCCTACGGAGTCTATCGATCTTGTTTTTGCTGATCCCCCCTATAATATGTCCAAGAAAAATGGATTAGGATGGAAATACTCAAAACACATTACAATGCAAGAAGAATGGGATATGTTCTCAAAAGATGGGTATTATCAATTCAATAAAGAATGGATAAAAGAAGCTTTACGTGTTTTAAAGCATGGGGGAAGTTTATGGATTTGCGGAAGTTTCCATAATATTTACCAAGTGGGGTTTATTCTACAACATATTGAAGATGCAAAGATAAACAATTCAATAGTATGGTTTAAGCCTAACGCTCAACCTAATATCACTTGTAGAATGTTTACGGAGTCTACTGAGCATTTGATTTGGGCTTCTAAAAATGGGAATGGTATGAAATGGAGGTTTAATTATGAAGATACTAAAAACCAAATTTATGATGACATAAACCCTCAGGGAAAGCAAACCAGAAACGTCTGGAGTATTCCATTGACGCCTAAAAAAGAAAAATGGGCTGGAGAACATCCCACGCAGAAGCCGGAAGAATTATTGAGAAGAGTAATATTAGCTTGTACTAAACCGGGAGAAACCATTTTAGATCCATTTGTTGGTTCTGGTACCACTTCTGCTGTGGCTTTGAAAATGGGACGTAATTCTATTGGTATTGAAAGAGATAGAAAATACTTAGAGATCATTCAGAAGAGGTTAAATCCATCTCAAAAGAGAATAGATGAACAAGTGGATGTGGAGATCATAAATTCAAAAATAAATAGTATCTCTTCGTAAACAAAAAAGAATCGCTAAAAGTCGGTTTCTCAAATCAATTTGATGCTACAAAATTTGATTCAAAGAAACTACTGCCCCAAATACTCAAAGATAAAGGCTATTTTATTGTTCATCTTGGGCAAGGGAAGCATGCATTTGTAAGAGGTGAAGGATATCATACTTTTGAGCCAATTCAAGAAGTTATTGATTGGTCTTGTAAAAAT
>JAGVMW010000058.1 GCA_020053615.1 archaeon
ACGTTCTCCGTAAGAGACAACCCTCTTGTCAGCTCGACGTACACGTCGAAGAGGCTCGACCTGATGATAGTGGTGCTTCATTTTAGTGAAGTATTACGATAATACCAAAAGCTTAAAAATCAGCCCAAATTACTGCTTCAGATGGACACTCAAATCCTCGAAGACATCGGTTTGACGAATGCCGAGATTAAGGTATATCTGGCGCTATTAGAACTGGGCGACTCTACTGCCGGTTCCATTATCGAGAAAAGCGGGCTGCAAAGCTCGGTTGTTCATGCCACGTTAAACAAGCTTACTGACAAAGGATTTATCTCTTTTATCCAAGAAGGACAGCGTAGGCATTATCAGGCCGCCAATCCCAAACATATCATTGAGTTTATTAACCATAAAAAAGAGCGGTTTGAAGAACTATTGCCCGAGCTGATGTTAAAGCAGCAGTTAGCTAAAGAAAAGCCCGAAGTTATCGTCTATCGCGGGATTAAAGGAATGAAAGAGCTGCTGATGGAGTTGTTGGAAGCGGGAGGAACTGA
This sequence comes from archaeon, assembly GCA_020053615.1. Lineage (GTDB taxonomy): Archaea > Nanobdellota > Nanobdellia > Woesearchaeales > GW2011-AR9 > JACRPH01. The sequence continues at coordinate 531 of JAGVMW010000058.1, forward strand.
GCATCATACTTTTGGTTCGACCAAAGAATCGTTGATGCTGGGAGACAGTTGGTGGGTTAATTATCACAAACAGAGAGCAGCTAAGAACATAAAAGCCAAACTCATGTTCAACGAATCATTGGCATTCTGGAAAGCGGAAATAAAGTATCCAGAGTCAGAAATTCGCTATACAGATGTAGGCTTCGAGCCATTAACTGAAACTATCATCCGAAATAACAAGATAGGGATTATCATTTGGACTGAAAAGCCCATAGGAATATTAATCCAAAACCAGACTGCGACTAATTCTTATGATAAGTTTTTTAAGATGATGTGGACGACGGCGAAGAAATGATAAAGGAAGTTTTTTAAACAATAGCAACATCCTTTCAAAAATGTTAGGTCAGCCTATTCCGGAAATTCGAGTTAAGTTATATCATGCCACCAATTCTGGAAAAGAATTTAGCACTTTGATTAGTTTCTTAAAATATGGTGCTAGGTCAGATATTGCCAAAGGATACGGTCAAGGTCAGGGTTTTTATGTGTGGACTACTTTAAAGTCAGCTCTTGGGCACACTACCATTCAAAAAGCTCCTCCGCCAAATACTTCAATATTATTAGATCGTTCTGGATATCCAATGATACTAATTTTTGATGAGATACTTAATCCGAATGATTGGGACTTAGATTATGAAACAAATGCGGGGTTAGTAGTGGCTTTTCTGTTTGGTCATTGGAAACTATTTCAATCGATTCCAGATAATGTCATCTCCATCGAAGGGAAATACTTACTGGTTTCAAAGTGTGAAAATAATAGGCTAAATCCCTCCTATTTTTGGCTAGGTAATATCAGTTTTAAATTTTCTGATGGGAGTAGTTTAAACAGCATTAGGCCTCGAGATTATGTGGATGATAAAGAAGAAGGAGCATTACTTGGAAAAATATTTAATTATCTTCAGGAACACTTCCCTCAAGATACAGAGGAGTTTGAAAAAGCAATTTTTAAAAAAATGTTAAAGAAAAGAATGGGTTTAAAATATGTTTGGAATAAACCATTAAAACTGGCTAATCTCATGATAGAGGTTGATGGTAAATGGCTTGAAGGAGAGGAAGCTCGTAGCATTGCCAGATTGAATGGAGTAGTATTTTAATCTCTCTGGCGAAAGATTCTCTTAACTTCTGCTGACGCTTTGCGACGAGATGTGTTTTTTGGAGTAAATGAAACAAATAACCCTATAATCTTTTAAAATAGCCCCAATATTCTCCTTACCATGTTCATCCTCGGCGTAGAGTTCACTGCACATACTTTTGGTGTAGGCATTGTTGATTCAGATGGAAATATATTAGCCAATGTTACAGATAGTTTTACTTCTACTGACGCAGGAATGATCCCTGACCAATTGGCAGAACACCATAAAGCAGTTGCTGAAAAAGTACTCCAGAAAGCGTTTGATGAGGCGGGTGTTTCTTGGAACGACATCTCTTTCATCGCTTATTCTGCCGGTCCGGGAATTGATCCGGCGTTATGGGCAGGTTATAACATCGTAAAAGAATGGAGCAGGAAGTATCTTAATACTCATCATAAAAAACTCGTTGGGATAAATCATTGTGCGGCTCATCTCAGCATCGGTAAAGTTTACAACAAACTGAAAGATCCCTGTTATCTATATGTCTCCGGAGTTAACACCATGATTGTAGTACACGATGGCGGAAAGTATCGTGTAGTAGGAGAGACGTTAGATATCGGTCTGGGAAATATGCTGGATAAGTTTGGAAGAATTGTTGGCTTAGGGTTTCCTGCCGGGCCGAAGATTGAAGAACTAGCCAAGAAAGGCAAGTATGTAGAACTGCCTTATGTAGTTAAAGGGATGGATACTTCTTTTTCCGGAATTCTCACTAAAGTTACCCAATTACAAGAGAAAGGAGCCACTAAAGAAGACTTATGTTATTCTCTTCAGGAAACCTGCTTTGCCATGCTTACCGAAGTAGTGGAAAGAGCAGTAGCGCATACCGAGAAGAAAGAATTGTTGTTAGTGGGCGGAGTAGGAGCAAATAAGCGTTTCTGCGAGATGCTGGAAATTATGTGTAAAGAGCGTGGGTGTAAATTCTATAAAGTTCCTATGAGCTTGGCTGGAGACCAAGGAGCGATGATAGCTTGGGAAGGCTACCTGCGAAGAAAAGAATCAGGAGACATTGAAGTAAATTCGCAGTGGAGAATTGATGAAGTGTGAAGTTAGTTTCAGTTCTAATTTATCTCTCATCAATTCCTAACTCTTTAAGTAAATCCCGCGTGGAAAGAACTCTCACTTTTGATTGTCTCTTTAACCTAGGTTCATTGGACCAAATGCTTCCTTTTAATTTCAAAGCGAGAGCAAAGAAAGGCGCATCTTTAGGATCAGGAGAAACTTTAATTCCCTCATCTTTAAATTCCTGAAAGAATCCCATTGGCATAATCTCCACGAAAGATTCCATTAAATTAATTAATGATTCTATCTCTGTTTCACTTAACTTAGAATATTTGATTAATGCATCTTTATTATTGCGAAGTTCATCAGTAGAAAACCCAGGAGTTACTAATCTTATTCCCAATAAGTCCTGGTTAAGGATTACTTGTCTTACAGGATTATCTCTGAAGAAAGAAAAAAGGATGTTTGTATCTACGATAAAAACCAACTTACCACCCTTTGCGTTTGTATTTACCAAACATAGCTTGTTTGGCTTTTTCTCCTAATTTTAAACAATCTTCTTCACTGAGTTCAGTGTTCTCCAGCATTGTATCTAATTTCTTCAAAAGTGTGGCTCGCTTAACTTTTTCCTGCAGGAATGTTCTTATAGTTTCTGACCAATTAAGTTCTGGCAGGGCATCCATTTTGTGCTTTAATTCTTCTGGAAGCGATATGGTTAAAGTAGACATTTTTTATTCCCTCCTTCGTTTTAGTGCTATTAGTGTATCTAGTATAATTAGTGTTATTTATAAAAGTTGTGCTGGAAAAATGAAAATTCCCAATATCAAAAGAAACAAATCAGGAGATATAGAAGTAAACCCGCAGTGGAGAATTGATGAAGTGTAAAATATTCTTATCCTTTTATCTCTATCTGTTCCATGCTTCCGGCACTAACTGTAACTGAACCAATCTTCTGGGGGGTATTAGGTGTATCGATGCTCTCTCCATCGGTTACGCCCCCGCTGTTTCCTACGACTGTAAACTCTTTTTCAAATTTATCTCCAGTTGATCCTATCTCGCTGAAGAAACTCCCTCCTGGAAGGAATTCTATAAACAAAGTTATGTTCACAATTAAAATAATAATTACTATTATCGCTATGATAATCCATTTATTCCGAGAGAAGATGCTTCCCTGCTCTTCGCCAAATTCATCCAATCCCATTTTAATACTTACCCATAAATATCATAGCTTCCCGGAGGCAGTTTCACTCCAAAGCAGCCCTGAGAATTGGTAGTGATAGCATATATGTAAAATTCCTGCGGGTCTACTATTCCATCATTGTCAGCATCATAGTATTTTCTTAAAGTAGTATAATCACTGCTGGTGCAAACACTGCCGCTTCCATCTGCATCTACTCCAGTTAATGTTCCGGAATAAGCTTGAGTATCGTTCTTAACCAGAGCCCAATTATCAATATCATGCATTGAGAAATATAACACATAATTACTTCCGATATCTGTAGAAATAATAGTCCCGCCAGATTTAATGGTAAAAGTTAAAGTTCCGCTTAGCGCTCCATAATTTGGGTTGTCTTTCTTTTGTCCTTCAATCTGGTTTAACTGACCATTTTGCGCTGTAAATGCTCCAGTAAGAATACCAGTATCAGCAAAATCAAGCACAAATCCCGCCACCAGCGCCAGCACAAATACCATAGTAGGAATTACCCACCATTTGGTACTCTGATTCTGTTTTAATTGTAATCGTTTTTTGTCTATCACCATATCTTAAGTAAATTTAGTGAGGTTTATAAACTTTACTGTAGTGTACCGATATGTTTATAAACCATAAAAATCTCAGTAAAATAGTACTTTATCATCGATAAGTAAAAGAAGATAGATATTAAAAATTAACTAAAATATCACTTAAAAAATGACCGAAAATAACGCTCAAAATAACGAGCAGCCTAATGGAAATGGCACCTCTCCAGAAGCCTATGGAGCAGCCCAGATAACTGTACTTGAGGGGCTGGAGGCGGTTAGGAGACGTCCTGGAATGTACATTGGAGATACGGTTCTTAGGGGTTTACATCATTTAGTATATGAAATTGTAGATAACTCTATCGATGAGGCTTTAGCTGGTTTTTGTAATAAAATTATAGTTATAATTCATCCTGACAATTCAGTTTCGGTTTCTGATAATGGCAGAGGTATTCCAGTAGATATGCACCCTCAATTAAAGATGCCCGCAGTGCAAGTAGCGCTAACCAAACTTCATGCTGGAGGTAAGTTTGATAAGAACAGTTACAAAGTTTCTGGTGGATTGCATGGAGTAGGTTTATCAGTAGTAAACGCTCTATCGATAGAATTGGAAGTCACAGTAAAGCGAGACGGGAAAATTCACGTTCAACACTATTCTAAAGGAAATCCGATAGATGAATTACAGGTAGCGGGAGTAACCAATGAACGAGGAACAACCGTAAAATTCAAGCCGGATTCGGAAATATTTACTGAAACAGTTTATCATTATGAAATCCTTACTAAAAGGCTGAGAGAACTGGCTTTTCTAAATAAAGGCATTGAGATAACACTTATCGATGAACGTGAAGAAAATAAAAAAGATGTATTCAAGTACGATGGCGGAATAAAAGAATTTGTAGCTTATGTGGATCAGAATAAAGTACCTCTGCATGAAGTTATTTATTTAGAGAAAGAAAAAGATCATGTTATCGTAGAAGTAGCATTGCGTTATAATTCCGGCTACCAAGAAAATGTATTTTCATTTGTTAATAATATTAATACTATTGAGGGTGGAACCCATCTTTCCGGATTTAAGACTGCGCTTACCCGAGTGATGAATAATTTTGGCAAAGATGCCGGTGCAAAAGAAGATATTAAATTAAGCGGAGACGATGTATTAGAAGGATTGACGGCGGTGGTTTCAGTGAAAGTACCTGAGCCTCAGTTTGAAGGGCAGACCAAATCCAAGCTGGGAAACAGCGAAGTTTTTGGAATCGTTACTTCTATTACTAACGAACAGTTGGACATTTATTTCGGCGAACATCCGCAGGCAGTAAAAATGATTGTAGGTAAATGTTTAGATGCAGCCAGAGCGAGAGAGGCAGCTCGAAAAGCTCGGGAATTAACTCGAAGAAAAAGTGCATTGGAAGGAGCAGGATTGCCTGGAAAGTTAGCGGATTGCTCTAACAAAGATCCTAAATTGTGCGAAATTTATTTGGTCGAGGGCGACAGCGCTGGGGGGAGCGCAAAGCAAGGTCGCAATCGTGAATTTCAAGCTATATTGCCTTTACGTGGTAAGATAATTAACGTAGAAAAAGCTAGATTACATAAAATAATGGAAAATCGTGAAATTATTTCTATGATAACGGCTTTTGGTACTGGTGTAGGTGATGAATTCAATATGTCAAAGTTAAGATACGATAGGGTAATAATCATGACTGATGCTGATACGGATGGATCACATATCATGACTTTACTGCTTACATTCTTCTATCGCTACATGAAGCCACTGATTGAGCATGGACATGTGTATGTGGCTATGCCCCCTTTGTATCGTCTGCAGAAAGGAAAGCAAGTAGCGTATGCGTATAATGATGCGGAGAAGGATAAGAGATTAGCAGAAATGGGCAGCGAAGTAGGAATACAGCGTTACAAGGGGTTGGGAGAGATGAATCCATCGCAATTATGGGAAACAACTATGGACCCAAGTATGAGATTGCTTAAACGGGTAAATATTGAAGACGCTATTTTAGCTGACCAGATGTTTACGATTTTGATGGGCGATGAAGTTGAGCCGAGAAGAAAGTTCATTGAGGAGCATGCTGCGGAAGTGGCTAATTTGGATGTGTAGGTTGATTAAATATGGGCGCTGGAAAAAAAGTTTTACCAAATGGACCATTTATCGAAACTAAAGAAATCTGGCTGTCAGACAAAATTAAACCAATCGAAAGAAGAATAGTTCGGGATAACTTAGAATTTATTGCTGTAATCAATGACTTTAGGATTATTTTACCAACAAATGATTATCTTTGTTATTTAAGTGTACCAGACCTTCAGGACTATCCAAAAAATCATTTTGAAATGGGCTTATGGGGATGGGTAGGATATTGGGTTAATAAAAATAACCAAATGATTGATAACTGTGCCTTACTCGGACAGCGCTTAGCTCATCTTCACTATTTATATAAACAGAGACCAATTTTTGTGGATATCGGAGAATATCAATACACTCAATTATCTAAACAATTAAATATTAAGGTGATTCCAAAAGATTGCCGACCAGAAAGTTTATTTAACTCTATGAAGTCAAATTTAATTGCTCTTAGTGAAGAATATCTTTGGGTTTGAATAAAGGTTTTAAATGTTTCAAATGAGGTAATTAAAATGTCTGATGAAAGAATTGGTTCGAGAAGCAGTATTATTACGGGGGGAGTAGTCACCGTAGCTTTAGGAGCGGTAACACTAGCCGGAGCTCATTATTTTTTAACTCCAACAGCCATTCCTAAACCGCAGGAATGCCAGCATATTCGAATGGGAGAAGGAGAAGAGCTGGGAGATGTGGTCAAGAGGATGAGGGTTTATGATTCTGGGATAACTGTTGAGAAATTAGCGAGGCAGAATAATCTGTTCGCTGAAGGTAAAATCTTGAATGTAGTCGGCGGAGCGGAATTGAAGTATTGTTATAATAAATAATTTTTAGCAATATTCACACTACTTTTATAAATAATCCCCTGAACCAGCATTAAGATAACGTTTAAGGAGGAATATTACTATGGCAGGATTTGATAAAGCATTGGATAAAGAATTATATTCAGAGAAATTAGATTTTGATAGAAGCAGAATTACAGTAGCAGTATTTGCTTACAACAACGGCACTCCGAAGCTGCAAATTAGTCGAGAGAATAAAGATGCCAGCGGAGAGTTCTCTTTTGCCAAATTGGGAAGGATGACTAAAGATGAAGTGGAGAAAGTCATGCCCTTAATGGAGAAAGCGAAGAAGTTTTTGTAGGAATATTTTCTTTACATCTATCTTTATCTTCTTAAAATTATATTTATCAAAAGATTATTCAATCAAAAACTAAAATAAAAAATAAAATCTTAACTAAACTTATTGTACAACCATCCTGCTACAAAACCAGCCAGAAGACCGCACAAAGCAGATCCCGCTAATCCAATTATAATTCCACCAAAGCTCAGCGAGAATAATGGGTGGTACTTCTGCATCATTTCTATCATACCTAAGCCGAATCCCATCTTTCCCAACAGGCTAACTATTAAAGTCCAGCCAGCAAACAGTACTGCTAATGCATATGCTAATGCGTAAGAATCTACCTTACATTCAGCGCAACATCCTGGCATCTGCTTCTCCGCTTTAGTTGGAGTTAACGGTTGAAACGGTAATTTCACTTTCTTTGTCATAATATATCACCTCTTTAACACCAGAATTATCTTAATGTATATAAAGGTTACTTTTTAACCCAACTTTGACAGATAAATAGAAATAAGCGTTCTTAGTTTGTTTGATTCTACTATGAAACAAACAAAACTAAGAACATTAACAATAAAACCCA
>JAGVMW010000076.1 GCA_020053615.1 archaeon
GGATTATATTCTCTGGGATCAAACTTACTTTTAGTTGCAAAGTAATCCTCTGAGATTAAATCTACTAACTCGGCGGTTTTTTCTTCATCCAGCGCTCCAGCTAAGAATTTCAGTGTTTCATTCCAAGCCGGCTTGATTAATTTAACCATAATTTTCCCTTTTCTCACATTAGACCGTAAGTTAGTTTTTCTTGTTAAAGCTGCAATTGTTGCTTTCGAAGGTGGGTACCGTCACAAAACATCTGGAGATTCCCGGCCATTGATTCAGCATCTATTAGGTATGGCTCTGGTGTTTCTTTTTCCCCCTCTAAATATTCTTGGTACCACCTCTCAGCCTCTTCAGCACTTACTTCTTTCTTTGCTTTCTTTGGATAATGACCCGGGTGACCAAGATTACTTATACTATAATGCTTAAACTCCCACACTCTCCCGTCTTTCATCTCCATTATTACTACCCCTGCTCCAGCATTATACGCTCTTTGGCATTCTTTGGAATCTATCCTCCACACCAGATGGAGTTCATTCTCCCAAGAATCATCTTCATCAGGGTTATCACTAAAGCTCAAGCCTATGTTTTCCTCGTACTCAGATTTCATAACGTTTCCTTCTTCATCAGTGAGGTATTCTTTCAAACATTCCATCGCCTGCGGAGAATAGTTTATTTTATCACAATCTTTTCTTCCCTCAGCTAACCGGTTACTAAAGTCTTCATAGAAAGGGGATGTTTTTATCTGGGGATAGTCCTGTTCAGTTAAATCCTCTTCTTTCTTTTTACAAAACGTCCTCAACGTCAGAGCAGCATTATGAGCTTTCTCTTGGTCGCTATATTCCCACTCCCAAAAGTGATTGTAATCCATCTCTAAAATCACTTTCCCCGCCCCAGCATGATAGGCCGTAAAACATTTTTCAGGGGTTAGCTTCCATACTAATTTTTTCTGGACTATACTTCCCAAGTAATCCGGAACAGAAGTAGCCTGTACCGACCGAAAGCCATCTTTATAGCCCTCTTCTATTATTTTACCAGCTTTATTAAAAGAGTAATATCTATAACACTCTATTAAGTCTGAAGAAAAACTGAGCTCTTCGCATTCTTTCTTCCCTTCCCTAAGCAGCTTAGCTTTCTGCTCAAAATAATTCTCTTTTTGCACTTCAGTTGGAGGAAGCGTTTTTACTTCTACTTTGGACACTTCTTCTTTTGAGCTATTGTTGTAGTACCACCATGCTCCAATTCCTAATCCTGTTAGGAGTAAAAACGAAGGGATTATCAACCATGCTGTCGCTCTTTTTTTGGCTCTTGCCCACTCCGGCATAGTCTTTCGAGTATAATCAAGCATAAAATTCTGGGTCTTCTCACTGAGATTTCTAAAGTAATCTTTATGCATAAAGCAGGGGATTTCTTTTAATAAGTGGGACAGTTTTTTCTTTCCAGAAAGAGGTTGGTCGGATGTAATTCTGTACGCCAGATCCATTTCGCTAAGTATCTCTGCATTTATTGCACCATTCTCTTTTCTTTCAAAATAATTCCGCGAGGCTTCTTCTACAAGTTCTTCGACTTTATCTTGGTCCACCATCCCAGCAAGGAATTCCAATGTGCCGTGCCAGTTAGGGTTGATTAGTTTTGTTTTTTTAGTTTGCATTTTTAGGTTGTTTAAGATTCGATATCCTCTCCCGTCTCAAGCCAATAGGTCCATTTTGTAGGGGAAAAGTACATTTTACTTTTTTCTTTTAATTGATGATTTAGAAATGCTTCTTGCTTAGTACCAAGATAAGCAAGATACTTTTGGATTTCCGGATTAAATCCCCTATATAATTCTGGACCGGTGATCAAACAGAAAAATTCCTCTGATAAGTGAAGAGGAACCTGGTCATAAGAAAGTTTCTGATCAGAGGCAATTTGATAGGCAAAACCCAAATCATGCAAAGTATGTAAACTCCCGAGTTTACCCGTCCTTTTAAATTCTTCTTTTAGAAGCGCAAAATAACCTCTAGAGATTTCACTAAGCAACTCTCCGATTTTATCTTTACTTAACATCTCCGCTAAGAACTCCAGCGATCCTTCCCAACTCATCTTGCTTCTCTTTCGAAGCGGTGATTCTCTAGCTTCATTCTCCGCCACTTTTTTCAAAGCTTTGTAAAAATCTTTCATCATTTTTATTTTTTCTCGTTTTCTATAACAAACAAAACATGACATGAACTATTAAAATGGCCTTCCTGGAAGCCCAGTAATTTCATTTCTATAATCTTGAACCCTTCCTTTCTAAATAATTCCTGCCATTCTAAAACTGTTCTAAAGTTGAATGGAAAATTCATCTGCGGCAGACCTTGACATAAAGCATTACTCACATAATCAAGCAATATTAAAACTTGAAACTGCTCTTTTACTTCCATTGAATTGAATTCTTTTAATAATTCCTGTTTTTCAATCACTTCTTTAAAAGAAGCTTCGTCCGGTAAATCATAAACATCTTCTTCTATTATTGCTCTTGTCGCCACCCTTCTCAATTCTCTCAACATTAAAGATTGTTCCCCCTTGTCTATGTGATGAAGCACATCAAAAAGAAGAGCTGTATCTGCACTTTTCTCTGGATAAGGTATTTGAACGCCGAATATTCTCTTAAAAGGCAATTTCTTAGCTTCTTTAACGCGGTAGTCCAAAACATCAGTGGTCAATACTTCGTATCCCGCTTCAAATAATTTCAAAGCTAGATAGCCCCCTCCTGAACCAATATCCAAAACTCTTTTCCCAATTAGCCTATCCTTAAGAAGGTTAAATGTTTTTTCTGGTTTAATCTTAGTTTTATAATTCATATAGATTCTATTGAACCAGAAATTCTCGTTTTGTTTTTGAAACAATTGGTAAGTTATCTTCTTTACCGCTAACTCAAATTTTTCTTCATCATCTTTGTTCTCTGTTAATAATCTAAAAGTCTCTTCTAAAATTGCTCTTATTTCTGGTTCATGACCTAAGCAATTTGCTGAATAACTTTCCTTTCTGAACTTTTCAACAAAATCAGTTACTTTCTGGTTGCTCAATGCTTCTCTTAAGTTCATTTTATTCTGCTCGTTGATTGATTTTAGCTTTTCCATTGCGCCAGTTTAACCTCATTTCCTTCTTCGATTGATTGAATTACTTCTCTTAATACCATAAAGTTAAATTCAGCTGCGGTAGATTTAGGATTTTGCTTTCCATGCTCTTCCAACCAATCCATCGCTCGGTAAGCATTGTCTATATGGACGGACATATCTTCTAGATGCTGCTTATCTTTGCCTTCGCTTCTCTCAAACCACCCACTTAAATAATAAAGCCAACGAATACTCCGATTCACGGAAAATAAAAAATATTCCTCTTTCAATTCTTCCGCTTTGTTTTCTTTATTTTTCAAGCTTAAAAATAACCGATATTTATCTTCCCATTTCTCTCCTCTTTTATTTTTTTCTTCTTTACTTTTACCCAGGTAAAAGAAAGGGAATTCAATACATTCTAGTAAATCATCAAATTCCGAGCTAACGCGATTAATCTTCTCAAAGTCGAGTTGGTAGAGATTACGGCTGAAAGTGTCCGCAATCTGGTCTATGCTCAAGCCATTGACGTATTTGTCATAGATGAAAGAAATAACTGTTTTAGGAGTATAATTTTCTCCACTGAAGTTTCTAGCAATTCCTAATTCTTCTATAATCCCTTGCAAGTCAACTTTGGTATTTCTGGGACTGGCATCTTTGTACACCACAATTTCACTTTGAGCAGTTTTGTTTCCAACTTTATGGTCCAATATTTTTCCAAATTCAGCCAAAGTTGGAGAAACTTCTATTTCTAATTTCCACTTCTTCTTAAAGAAATTTACTACTTGACATAATTTCTGTTCAAAGTTGTTGGGTTCTATTCCTCCTTTTAATTTCACAATCTCCCCCACTTCGATGGTTTCTTGCTGAATCTTTACTAAATCAAAAATGTGCTTATCTATCAACGCTTTTTCTATTGTTTCTTTGAAATCTTCATCATAACATGCAGCTTCTCTTTCCAGCTCCCTACACACTTCATACATACTCCCCCCTCGAATGATTTCCATCTCTAACATCGAGTAACTCCCTTCGGAAGCTTTCCTAATTACTTTAGGAATTTTTATTTTTTTCTTTTTGAAATGCGCCATTCCATCAAGTTCTAACTCAAATGAATTTTTATTTCCATAAAACTTAAACACTGAATCTTTAACAATGTTAGTGTAATCCGCCAGCAGAATCTTCAGTTCGGGGGAAAAAGTTCGTTCATAACGAAAAACAAAATTGTTTGATTCACCAAATTTTTGGCTCTTAAAGTTGAGATATAACTTCCAGTTTCCAGGCAGATAATACTTCTCTTGGAAATCCACTCCCAATTCAAAGTGGATAGGCTCAACAGCAGGGTCTTTTAATGTTAAGATTGGTATCTCTCCATGACTTTCGTCGGGAATAGTCTTAACCATACTTGGAAATAACTGATGATCTGGTCTGATGAATAATCCATTTAGATAAGCAGCAAGATATTGAGTAGAATAAATAAAACCTAACATTGCTCTTGCTTTGGAGTGATAAGGATTAATAGATAAACTCTCTGTTAGTTTAGATAGTGCTGTGTTTAGATCGTGTTTTATTGCTTCTGTAGTTATTCTTTCTCCGAAATCAAAATTTTCCCAGAGGGTGACTAATTTGGAAATACCTTCTTCAGCAAGAGCGTCACTTTTTCTGATACTTTCTTTACGTTTCTCCTCTTTTTCCTGATAATCTTTTACAAACTTTTTGTTCCCTGCACGTTCGTAAAGACTAATTAAACGAGCCAATGGGCTAAAACCCAAGTGCCTATAATCTAAGTAAAATTCCTCTGAAATTATACTGTGGTTTAGTTTAACTAACTCTCGGTAACCAGCAATTGCTCTGTCCAATCCTTCTGTTCCCAGTTCTGCTACTTCATCAAATATTTGAGAGAAACCCCAAGTTAAGTGGTCAATATACTTCTTGTTCATTTGGTGATATTCACTTAAATCATTCGCAGAGAGTTTTTGTTTTTCCTGTTTCATTATTTCAGGATAATTTCGAAGAATACTTATGCATTTACCTAAAGTATGACTTGTAGGATGCTCTTCCTGTCCGATTTCAACAATAAGCTGCTGAAGGTTCTCTTTGCTGATTAACTCATCGATTAGAGAAGCCATTTATCAGTTTCCTGAAAAAGTCTTGTCCTTATATCTCACATACTTGTCCATGAATTCGGAGATAATAAATTCCTTGCGATCCAATTTGTTCTTAATCGCCACCGCAGCTAGATATTCTTGGATAGTCAAGTGCATGAAGTAGCAGGTGTTTCCTTGCTCCACTAGCAGTCCATTTCTCTCTATTTCATCAAAGAACTCCTGTTTCTTGCTGCCAGCTTGTTCTTGAAGAAATGTTTTGGCTTCCTCAGAAGAGATAGCTCTACCTCCATATTCCCCTATAATTTTCAAATCAGTCTGCATATTGAATGCCAGTTCTGCTAACGCATTAACTTTCTCATTTATGGTAAAGTCACCGCGCCTAGGTTTACTCTTATTGTATTCCCGCTCAAAGTGATCGACTATAACTATCCTGTAGATATCCGCCCGATTTTTGACATCTTTTCCCAATTTATCTTTTATTTCGGTAACAAACCTTAAGATCAAAGGAGTCTGGCAGAAGTCCATCAATTGATATTCTAAGATATTTTTATACACCTTTTCTCCTTCTTCTTTCCCTAACTTTAGTAGGAGATATTTCTCTACCTGTGTCGGGGTGAAGCGTTGCATCGCTAGCTCAGTGAAATTAGGCATAGGATGATGAAAATTAGGTCTGACTGTAACCAAGCAATAACCCCCCTGACATTTCTGAGAATAAAAAGTGTTAATTTTGCTCAACACCTTTTCTGAATCTTCCACTGCTTCGTCTAAAGCATCAAACATGATTGCCACTTTTCCTGCTTTAAGTTTCTGAACTAAGTTATCCTTGACTCCCTTACTTAACTCAGGACGGTAGTTCTGGATACTAGCTTCAATTGTCTCCGAATTAATATCGCCAGAGAAGCTTCTTAAAGAGAAGAAAACGGGTAATAAATCTTTTCTTTGGCGAGCTATTTGTAGTGTAGCCCATCTGGAAAAAGTAGTCTTACCTATGCCCGGCTCTCCCACAATAACATATTTTCTTTCGTTAGCTGTTAGTAAATCATCCAAATTAAGCTTTTTCTCTTTCTGCTCAATTTTCTGAACAAGTTCTGGAGGAATATAAAAATCCAGCCAGTTCTTTTCCAAGAGCTTATCTTTAGGGTTTCTTGACTCTTCTTCTATAGCGGGCCTATACCATTTTAAAACATCTCCCACCCATTCTAGACATAGTATTTCTTCCATGATTGCACCCCCCTAACGTATCTCCTAGGAAGTAGTTCTATATAAGCTTTCTGGAAGAATATGCTGGTTTCAGAGAGAATTTAACTTTACTTACTTCTTCTTTTTCTTCATCGCACTATTTATCTCTTCCACAATACCTTCAATCTCTGCTTCGCTCATCCCATGCACTTGACAGCCTTGCTCGATGGTCTCAAAAGCAGCTCCTCCGCAACCAACACAATGCAGCCCATGTTCAAAGAATATGCCTAAAGCTTCCGGACACTTCTCCATCGCTGTGGTGATTAGGGTGTCTTTGGTGATTTGAGGAGTGGTTGATTTATCTTCATCCTTCTTCATAATTTATTTCCCTTCGCCTTTTAAAATTTTCATTATCTCACCAATTTGTGCAGAGGTATAACCGGCTTCTCCCAGTGCTTTGGGAGGATTATTTGAAGAAAGCACTATCTGCTTGATTTTTATTGCTTCTTCTCGATAAATGCTCTGAAACAAAGCTCCCACATTAAGCTTAGGTTTCTGCTTTTCCTGAATTGACAGTTTCCCTTCTTGGATAACTATCTTTCCCCCAGCAGTTAACCCGCTTTTATGTACAAATACTAACATGCAATTCTGCAGGAAGGAGTATAACGGAGCAAGGTTTCCTTTTACACTAACGGTTGATTCCAGTAAGTCACAGAAATTGAGCAAGATGCAATCAATGTAAAATTCTCCATATTCTTCAGTCTTTTTGAGAAGACTTTTATTGGCAGTATCTAATAATTTCTGAGCTTCAGCGTCTTTACGAGCTAAACTTGCAGTATAAGCTTGGGCAAAAGTATTGTAAAAGTTAAGCATATCCATATGATTCTGGATAACGAAAGCAATGTACTTGCGCTCCGCTTTTCCTAGTTCCATCTTATGAAAGAATCCTTCCCGCAATGAAAACTCTTGCTGTAATAGACGTAAGTAAGCCAATGCAGTTTCGTAGAACTTTTTCTTAAGGTGATGTTCTTCTTTTGCCAGTTCTCCTTCAAATTTAGTGATTCTTTCTTCAATTGACTTATGCTCGTCTTCAAAGTATAATCTTCCAAAGTCTGCATGATGAATAAATCGGGTAATTCCTTTGACATTCTGCTCTTCTACTTCTTGCGCCAGATGCACAAAGTTCTTCAGTTTGCCGATATCATGAAACAAACAGGCGAAAAATAACAGCTCTTTTCTAGTGTGGTTGCCGATTTTTCTATTTAAATGGGTATCTAATTTAAATTCAACTGGAAGATGCTGGAATGCTTGTTCTAATGCATTAATATCTAACACTTGGCTCTGTTCCTGTTGGTACAAAAAAGAGTACAATTCATGAAGTACTTTAACCACTTCAAGTGAATGTTCGAGACTAGAAACATCGCCATGAAACTTAGGATCTTCACGGACTAAATCTAAATCTTTTAGGCTGTGAAGTAAATCTCCGGTTTTGGATTCAAATTCTTTCAGTTTTGCGATAACCTCTCCACCAAAAATCTTAGTATAGGTATCTAGAACTTCAATAATTTTGGCATCGGCATTAGTCATTAATTCCACCTAATTTAGAGACTTAATTCCATTAGTTTTAAAAACCTTTCTAATGGCAAAGCAGAAATATGCTCACATCCAAAGAACTGTATCGGCAACTGGTGCACCTATTAATCGGAATAGGAGTAGTAATTGCTTATTACTTTGATATTCTAAGTCCTTTAGCCGTATTTCTAATGCTGATAGTAGGAGGGTTATCTAGTGTATTATGCAAAAGAATAAGACTGCCATTCTTCAGCTACTTTTTAGATCATTTTGAACGAGATGAGATGAAACAAACTTTTCCTGGAAGAGGCATGATTTTCTTTTTTGTCGGTGTTTTATTAGTCATGCAGTTATTCGATAAGGATATTGCTTTAGCCGCTATAATCATTTTGGCTTTAGGTGATTCTATCAGTCATGTCATCGGAGAACGCTTTGGGCACATTAGAAATATCTTCAATGGCAAAAGCAAGAAGCTATTTGAAGGAACGTTGGCTGGAACGATTGCTGGAACTTTAGGAGCGTTATTGTTTGTGCCTTTCCCTGAAGCATTAGTAGGAAGTTTTGCGGCGATGATAGCCGAAGTAATTGAGATAGATTTAAACGGCAAGCCTTTAGATGACAACTTGATTGTGCCGTTAGTAGCCGGAACGGTTATTATGATAATGAGAAAGTATGTAGGACTTTAGGATGTATTTCCTACTTAGTTAAAAACCTCCCTCCGGCACAGTCCAAAAAGTGAGTGATAGCACCATTATCACCACTGCCCAGAAAAATCGAGAGTGATTTTCTGGGCTGAGATGCGATAGTTGCATCTCA
>JAGVMW010000206.1 GCA_020053615.1 archaeon
GACGTTCTCCGTAGGAGGCAACCCTCTTGTCAGCTGGATGTTAAAATCTAAGAAGCTCGACCTGATGACGGTAACGCTTCACTTTACTGAAGTATTACTCCCAACCAAAACATTTTTAAAGCTGAGTGCATTCCAAGTACACACCACATACATCTGGAGGTACAACATGGTCTATGCACGAATTACGCTTAGCGAATATGCAAATCAAGTACTTAATGTTATCAAAGCCAAATTTGATTTGCACGATAAGTCTGAAGCGGCTAATAAATTTATTGAACTATTTGGCGATGAATTTGTAGAGAAAGAAGCCAATGATGAATATGTTAAAAAGATTATTGCTACAAGTAAAAGACACTTTAGTAAATATGGATATAAAAAGATGAGTAAAACAGAATTTAAAGAGTTATTTGAGTTGAATTAAATGTTTGACTACGAATTTACTGAAGAGCTGAAAGCGATTATTAAAAAATTGAACCAAAAAGATAGAAAAAAATCTCTTATCATCGCTAAAAAAGTGGAGGAGATTATCAATAATGACCTAAATTCTATTGATAGGTATAAAAATTTACGGTCACCGTTACAGCACCTGAAAAGAGTCCACATCAATAGCCATTTTGTGCTCACTTTTCAGGTCAACAAAGAAAAGAACTTCATCCTATTCGTAGATTTCGATCATCATGATAAGGTTTACTGAGAATGTAAACAATCAACCAGCATAAGAAACAACCTTAACTGCCGGAACTGGATTAGGATACAAGAAATGAAGCAACGACTTCATTTCTGTACAGGAAACAAATACTTGTTTGTTTCCTTGTACTGCAACGCAATCACGTTCATCCCTTTCTCAGTATAAACCGCTAATTCCCGGCGAACTTTCTTAGAAAACAACCCTGACTCCCATTGGCGATACCATACTTCCAATCTGATATACTCTGCAGGCACATTATAATCAAAAACGCAGCAATGATTTTCATTATTCTTATCTGTGATAGCAACATATCCCTTTATTCTTCTGCCTTTTGCATCTGTTTCTGCACAGATGATGTTTTCCAATGTTCCTTTAACGTCAGTGTATTTCATGTTAATTTCATCTCTAAAATTAAAATGTAATTTCTCTATCCGGCTTACCAGTCAAAGCGCTTTCAATTCCTACGGCAATTTTTCTTGAAGTGGTTGTTTGCCGGTTATTTCGGCCAGGAAAAACAATTCCCAAGACTGAACCTTTGTCTTTTTCAATGAATCCCCCGATATAATCTTTAAATGGACCTTGAAAAACTAAAGTTTCGGGAATAAAATAATCATCGTCATCTCTGGACTCCTCTTGAAGATGAACATATTGCGACCCACATTCAGCCAAAACTTTAAGAAAGTCGTAACCTAATGCAGCCAAATTATGTAAATGAGAATTATCTAATTCCAAAATTAGTTTTTTATCATCTTCCCATATCTTTCTTCCTGAAACATCTAAACATCTTAAAACAAGAACTTTGGGAGAATAATCAAGGGATATTGCTTCTTTAACTAACGAGTCATCTACTATCTCAGATAAGTTGTATCGGTTTAAAATGCTAGTTTTTATTTTTTCAATTAATGGCTGATTATCCATTTTATTCTCCAAACATCTCTCACCAAAAAAATATTAACAAAAAAACAAACCTTCACGCCCCCAGCTGCCCTTCCGTCAATCCTTTCCGTTGAATTATCTGCTGTCTTACCTTCTCCTGCAATTCATACGGCATCTTCTCGAAGCTCTGGTCGACTAATGAAGATACACCTCTTCCTGCCGTGGCCGAACGTAAATCACTAGCCCATCCAATCATTTCTGCTACTGGCAGCTTAGCGATAATAATGGTTTGGTCACCATCTTGATTCATATCCATCAACTGACCTCTCTTAGACGAAACTAACTTAGACACATCACCCATGTTGTCATGCGGACATTCAATTCGGGTAACTTGCTGCGGTTCAAACATAACCGGACCTGCCTGCATCATCGCACTTCGAATACCTTCTCTAACTGCCGGATACATCTGTGCCGGCCCTCTATGGATAGCATCCTCATGCAAAGTACAGTCCATCAAAGAAACTTTAACTCCGATACTCGGTTCTCTAGCCAAAGGACCTTGCTTCATCACATCTTCAAACATATCTAACACTAATTCCATAATCTCTCCGATATGAACCTGTCCTCTGGTTTGGTCTAAGAACATATTCTCGCCATAAACTGCTTTAACTTGGGTAGCTTTCTTAGTATCCCAACCACAAGTTTCTCTAAGGAAGCTTACTAATTGATCATCTTTCTTTTTGAATCTACCCGTAGAAATTATTCCTTCTTTGATAGCTTTAACAATTTCCAGTTCCAATGGTTCAACCACAAAATACAACTTGTTATGTTTATTAGGAGATTTACCTTCTACTTCTGGACTTACTTTAGTGATAGATTCCCTATACACAACAATTGGAGGAGAAGTTTTTATTTTAACTCCTTTCTCATCTCTGATTCTATTTTCTATGATTTCCAGATGCAGTTCTCCCATCCCACTCATTAAGTTCTGTCCAGTCTCTTCATTAATTTCAATCTTAATGGAAGGGTCTTCTCGACTGACTTTGCGCAAAACCTCAATCAACTTTGGCAAATCCCCATGCACCATCGGTTCAATAGCTTTAGTAATAACTGGCTCAAAGATGTGTTTTAATTCCTCAAAAGCTTGCTCTGGTTCTATTGTTACAGTTTCTCCTGCATTTCCTAATACTCCAGAGATAGCTAATACATTTCCTGCCGGCAGTGATTCCATTATTTCCGGCTTGATTCCATTGTAGATGTAAACATTCTGAATTCTTTGTCTCTGCTTAGAATTGTTAAGATAAACTTCCATGCCGCTTCGTACAGTTCCGCTGAACAATCTTCCTGCAGAAATATCTTTTCCAGACTTTGGATCAATAACAATTCTGGTAATTACAAAACCTAACTTGCCATTAGGATTACAATGAGCTAAATCTTTACCAAATTCCGAGTCTATATCTCCACGCCAAATCTTAGGAATACGATATAATTGAGCATCTAAAGGATCTGGATGATGCTTGATAATCATATCTAAAATAACTTCGTTCAACGGTGCATTTTCCCACACCCACTTCTTACGATCCTCTTCTTCCATTTCATAAATCTTAAGGATATCGCTAAACTTGATATTTTTCTTCTGCATGTATGGGAAAGAAAGGGCCCAATTTTCTCTAGCAGAACCAAATGCTACACTGCCATCTTGAACATTAACTTTCCATTTGTTTTTATATTCCGGCTCGGCAATTCGCTCAATCATCTCATTGAACTGTTTCATCAACATCATAACTTTCTCGGATATCTGTTCGGGGGATAATTTCAATTCTTTAACTAAGCGATCCATCTTGTTGATGAATAATACTGGTTTTACTCTTTCTCTCAATGCCTGCCTAACTACTGTTTCCGTCTGCGGCATAACTCCTTCTACGGCACAGATTAATACTACGGTCCCATCAACCGCGCGCATAGCTCGAGTGACATTTCCGCCGAAATCAACGTGTCCAGGGGTATCAATAAGGTTAATCAAATATTCATTCCCACCAAACTCGTGCACCATAGAAACATTAGCTGCATCTACGGTCATCAATCTTTCTTGCTCATCAGAATGCTGCCACGTCTGCATGCCTTGCTCTAAATCTCCGGCATACTTGGAAGCCATCTGTCCTGCAGCAGCCATCAAGTTATCTGTGAAAGCAGTCTTGCCGTGATGAATATGTGCAGAAGTGCAAATATTTCTAATAAATTTAGGATTTTGAGTGATCCTTGCCACTTTATCAACCATTCGTTCTGTTGCCATTTTGGGTTTACCTCATTGATGTTTAATTGTAGGTGTTATTTTAATTATTTTATTCCAGGATATGCAAGTCATGTACACTTTTGTAACTGTGTAATTCTTCTTTCTTGAACCATAATGCAACTTCCTGTTTCGCTTCTTCTACGTTACCAGAAGCGTGAATTAAATTCTTGATGCCAATATCTTTGCTATCAGCGTAAGCGTAGCTTACATGAGCAAAATCTCCGCGGATAGTTCCAGGCAAAGCGCTCTTGGGTTCGGTGTTTCCCACCATTTTACGTACTATTTCCACGGCGTGGACACCTTCCAAGCATAATGCTAATACTGGGCCTTGGGTCATCATCTTCAGCAAACGCTTCAGAACCGCTTCTCCTCTTCGTTGAGCTACATCAAAATAATGCTTCTTGCCAAAATCAGTATCCATCCACACCATTTTTGCTCCTACGGTTTTTAGTCCAGCATCCTCAAAACGAGAGATAATTCTTCCCATAAAACCGCGTTGTACTGTATCCGGTTTAAGCAACACTAAAGTTCGTTCGAGCATTTTTCACGACCTCATTTCTTCTCTGACTTCGCAGCTTTAATTTCTTTCTTAGGTTCTGCTGCAGCAACTTCTATTACTGCTGCCACTTCAGACGCTTCTTCCGACACTTCTCCTACAACTTTTCCGCCGTCGCTGCCTTTTTCTTTCCTATAAGCTTCAGTCCACTTAACTCTAAGCGGTTTTCGGCCCAGCTTAAGCATATTCTTCTCACACTTGTTAGCGCAAAAGTATAAGATTTTTCCGCTGTTAAACACAAACATCTTTCCCGTACCTTTGGCCAATTGATTTCCACAAAAAGAGCATTTTGGCATTTTATTTCACCTGTTTCCTAGGACCAGTAGAGGATGCGCCGCGTTTAGGGCCTCCTACTCTCTGGGCTTCAATTTCAGTTTCTAATAGCATTAGTATGTCTCCGATTCTTACCGGACCTTTGACATTTCTGCGGATGGCTTTGTTTTTATCTCTGCCATCGAGAACTTCACACATGACTTGAGTTACTTCTCCTCTGGTTCCGCCTCTGGCTACAATTTCTTTAACTTCAGCTGGAATTCCGGAAAAGAATTTAATTTCTCCTTCTGACCTTACTTCCTCTTGTCCTTTAGGAAGCGGTTTAGTGTCCTTCTTCACTTCTTGGGGTGCGTCTTTAGACATTTTGACTCACCTTTACTCGTTAGATCTTAATACTTCTTCTAAAGCAGCTTTAGCTTCGCCTTCTTTAACCACGGCTACGGCAGCAGTTCCTACGCCTAAGCCAGCAGCAGCGCCCAAATCTTCTTTCTTAGAAACGGCTACGCATTTGATGTTCTTCTCTTTGCATAATAAAGGCAGATGCATCACAATTTCTTTAGGACTTACATCACTGGCATATACTACTAATTTAGCGTCGCCTTTTTCGATAGCTTTAGTAGCCTCATTAGCGCCTTTTCTTATCTTTCCCGTATTGCGGGCTATCTCTACGATTTCTAACACTTTTGCTTCATTAGCCATTTTGTTTGACCTCAGTTTTGTTTATTAAATTTAAATATCGGGTAACAATTCATTAGAATCTGCTACCTCCTTGCAAACCAAGTCATTGGTATGTATGTTCTTCTCTAAACCGCAGCTTATTTATAAAGATTGCTGGAGTGGATGGCTGTGGGACAGTAAAACTAGGTTCCCACCCAAAATAGATTATGCCACAAAGTAGTTAACCCATATGCTGTGTCAATCCGTTCCTCTCTTTTCTGA
>JAGVMW010000146.1 GCA_020053615.1 archaeon
AGACATTCCCGTAGGGAGCTTCCCCTTGTCTGCCTTGCTGTAATCTCCAAGGAGGCTCGACCTTAGGATGGTAACGCTTCATATTGCTGAAGTATTACTTCTTCATTGGGGTAGAATTCTTTATAATGCTTGAGACCTAAACCCCTAATCTCTTGCTCCAGCTTAGTTCCTCTGGCAAGTTGATCTTCTTTACCCTGAAGAATTTCGTTCAAATAGTAAACAGTCATGAATGATGGTGCAGAATTAATTCTTTAAAAGTATTGTGGAAGTGGGGTATAACTTTATGTACACCTGTAAAAAATCAATATTGAAAAAATCACAAACTATTTTTCACTAGAAATGCCGCTGGAAGAATCCACTTGACGATATAATTTTCCATTAAATTCAAACTCTCTTCCCTGCTCTAAGGCAGACAGAACTCTAGCTTCCAATGCTTTTTCGCGCGCTTTAGGTACTAATCCAACTGTAAATACGCTACCTACGCTACCCAATGTATAACTCCAGCAATTAGCTGTTGAAAGGCAGTAAATCTCTTCGATAACCCAATAGCGCATTAGCGATTTGCCCTCTTTTGTCAAGGGGGCTATTGCGTTTATTGAGGGCTCCATTCCTGTTGTTAATTGAGCTATTTTTTGTCTTTGATCTTGATCCATTGATTGAAAATTTGGAATTATTGATGGCAAATATTGGGTTTGTAAAGGGAAATTTACAGGTAAAATCCTATCGCTACCATTACTCAAATCCTCACCAGTGCATTTTTCACCCACTATCTGAAGATAAGAAGTAAGATCTTTTCCCCGGCTCAGCGCATCCCAGATCTTGCCAACTGACTTATTAGCAGGAACCCAAACTCCATCTTTCTGGACATATCCGTTACCAAAGGCTTCCCCCACTTCTTCTGCAGTAAAATGCACCACTTTATCTTTTTGAGCTTTCAATTCATCCCAAGCTCCGTCAGGAAGAACAATTCCGCCACCATAACTTTTGGAAGCTGGTACATTTTTAAGATAACAGTTACGTAAAAACTGAAGTTCTGGTGGAAGTAAATCTTCCAGGACAATCAGATAATCTCCCTCCTGATTGGAAACAGCTCCATCGCCAGTAAAAAAACGATACCCTCGCCAATTATCTACAGCCACGGTTAAGGCCCCCATTCTTCGTTCAATAATATCCGCGATTGAAGCCTGAGTGCGAGGAACATCAATAACTTTACCTTCCTTGTCTTTTCCACTCAATAAAAGAGGCATTTGTTCTTGGCAACCGCCATAAAAACATTTATACGGTTCTGGCGGGATTTCATTTTGTTCGGATAGTTGGAAGACCATTTTTGCATCACTTAAATGTTTAAATGTTAAATAATCCCATCAATTAACAGAAATAATTTATAACCATTTCGTTGGTGCAGACAATAAGTAAAAATCATTCAACGCAAAAATTAAATTTAACTGTGTAACAAATTTATTACTTAGAATGTACAACTCTCTCCACTTCCCCGTCTTTAAGATAGATGATTCTTTCCGCATGCTTGGCTTTTTCTATATCGTGTGTAACCAGGATAATGGTCTTATGCTCTTTATGATGCAGTTCCATTAGTAATTCCATCACCTGCTCACCTGATTTAGTGTCTAAATTGCCAGTAGGCTCGTCAGCGAGAATTATTTCTGGGTTATTGACTAAAGCTCGAGCAATAGCTACTCTTTGCTGGTGTCCTCCGGATAACTCATTGGGCCGGTGCGTCATCCTATCTGCCAGCCCTACTAAAGCCAGCAATTCCTTAGCACGTCTATCTCGCACTTCCGGATTTAGATTTTGGAAGATAGTAGGCAGAATCACATTTTCTAATGCAGTAAGAGCAGGAATGAGATTAAACTGCTGAAATACAAACCCAATTTTCTTGCCTCTTAGTTGAGCTAAATCTGATTCTTCTAGTGTGGAAATATCTACTTCGTCAATAGTAATTTTTCCTTTGGAAGGAACGTCTAACAATCCCACTTGATTCATCAGCGTGCTTTTACCGGAGCCGCTGGGGCCAAGAATTGCCACGAACTCTCCGCGATAGATATCTAAATTAATTCCTCTAAGCACATCGAGGGAAACTTTTCCCATAAAGTAGGTTTTCCAGACGTCTTTCAGGCGGATGATGGTTTTGGAGGAAGTGGGTTTCATTTTTGGGGGAAAGTTTTTTGGAATGGCAGGATTATTTGTTATAAATTTGTTTCAACCATAATCTCTTGAAAAACTGTAAAGTCAGTGTAGACAAAATAAATCCCACAGTTGGAACCAACGCGTTCAACCAGGGATGGGGCGCATCAATCAGAATAAGGAAGATGACGATGATAATATAGGTCATTATGACAATAATAAGCCTTCTGGTCTTGCTGACTTCCCAAGCTTTATCTGCCTCTACTCTCTTGTTCCTATCTTTGATTTGTTCTAGTTCGTTTACCATGTTTGGAAGTAAAACTGTGTGATATATAACTTTTTGGTACAATCACACCACTTTTTTGGTATGTCTGAGCTTTTCGGTGATTTTAACATAACTTCTTTACTCATTTTATTTACTCTACCTCTCACATAAGTTCTAAATCTTACTCTTATCTTTCTTAGCTTGATTCCATACCTGCTCAAAGACTTGTCTAAACGTATTAGCAAATACTTCATCTTCTATAAGAAATCCACGCGGGACTTTCTGAGTAATATACTGAACAAAATACTTATTTCCTATCACCCCCCATTCTGCTTCATTTTCTAATTTAAGAAACCTAATTTCCGCTAATTGTTTTTTTCTCCTCTTGGCTACTTCCGTTTCTTCTAAAGGATAAATGATTTTATATTTTATGCCACTTTTGACTCGTATTTTATGAAATTCCTCATATAGCCCCAACATAGTTTGATACGCTTTCTTAACACCAGTATACATCAAAATGGTTTCGTTTTTAGGTAATTGATTCAATTCATCCATTAATCCTATCCACATTGCCCGAATGCCCGATATGCCCTCATAATATTTGTACTTTGAAAAAGTCTCTTCTACTCCTTTTATAACTTTCAAGCTTTCGATTAAGTTCTCAATCTCTTTGCCTTCTTCCATAATCTTTTCTTGTTTTTCTTTAAATAATTCTTTGATTATCTCTGGATTGGAAGGCATGAATATTTTGATGTTATTCTGTATCCGATAGGTTACAAATCCCTTTTTAATCAAAGAATCCAAAATAGCATAGATATTAGAGCTGGGAATTCGCGACTTTTCACACAAAACTCCGGTTCGAGATTCTTTTAACTCAATCAAAGCCAGATATACTTTAGCTTCTGGTTTAGTCAATCCTATTTTTTCCAGACTTTCGATGTACTTTTCTTCCATACTACTATTGAATATAGTAGCGAGTATATAAATATATGTTAATGTTGTTACTATCGTAATGTGATTAAAAGTAAAAAATAGGGGGAACCAAAAATGGAAGAAAAACAAAAAACGGACATGATGAAAATGTATGAAAAAGTTATGACTGAAGGAAAACTTCTAGGAGAACACGAACCGATCGAGATGAAGTTGAAGTGTGATGGTTATTATACCGTTGTAGATTTAGAAAAAAAAATAAGTGAACTCAAAGGGAAATTCCAAGACGGAATTTACATATTGGAAGAAAAAGATAAAGTTTACATTGCATTACACCCCGAGAGAGAAAGTTGTTTTGGATGCGCAGATGAGGTTATGTCTGATTTACTGAAATATCTAAGAAATGAATATCTAAAATCGGAAGCTTCTGCTATCAATGGGAAAGAAGTAACACTACTAGACCAGAGTTCTCCTGGACCTGACGTAGCAAAGGAATTTACGAGATTAGAACAACTTGGATCAGCGAGTAAACTTCGAGAACAGGTGTTGGGGTTTGAGAATATTAAGATATCTGGCTGCGATTGCGACACTGGTGTGGCACTGTTGATGATGCGATTAAAGTATACTCTTGGAGCTAAAAGTCTGAGTTATGTAGCAAGGTGCGCTAGTAGAGATCCGCCTGAACCAGTAACAATTTAGGAGGAAAATGAAAATGGTAACTGGAGTAAATGAAAATGGAGAAGAGCTTAATGCAATAGGAGAAGTGATATTAAAAGATGGTACAAAAACATTGGACGATTTTGTGGATCACTGTAAAAGAGCAATGAGGATAGTTCAAGAAACTGATCCAAAAGCAGTGTTTTACTTAACTGGAGCCAAAATCGGAGGAAGCACTGATGAACATCGGTTTGTAGGAAGTTACAGATTATTCGTTGGAGAGCAACCCACAGTTACTCTTGGTTGTAGAGGGCATTATGATACTGGACGGAAAGGTTTTATTGTTAAAGTATATCATCAACCATTTGATTGTACAATAGAACTTGCAAAGATACTTTCAGGCAGTGAAAGACAGTTTTCATTAGTTGAAGAACATCGGTGGGGTGAATGCCATAGATTTTCTTCAATGTATGCCCTTACCAAGAAAGACTAGATGAGAAAAATAAACTAAAACACAAAACGGAGGAAAACAAAAATGACAGACGATAAACAAAAAGTTTTAGTGATAGAGGATTATAGTAGTGATATAAGAAAATATAGGTCTGCTTTGGGAGATAAAGTTGATTTACCTATAGTAGATATAAGTGGTTGTATAAACTGCGTAGACAAAGAGGCTTCATTAAAAAATATTGAAACTTGTTTAAGAGAAACACCATATGCTGTTATCTTTATGGATGGACAACTTTATTTGGATTTGGGAAGTCCTTGTGATGGAGCTATTCTTGTTAGGAGAATAAGAGAAGGAGTATACGGGGCTCTTAATCAAGACACAGAAATACAAAATATCTCTATTGCGTGTGCACTGAGTGGTACAAGGAAGGATTGTGATAAATATAGTTTAGCAAACAGAAATGCAAGCGGGGCTATGGTAGACCCGATTCAATATGCAAAAAAGATGTTGGGAATTTAAACAACAAGGAGGAAAAATTAAAATGACAGACGAACAAACAGAACGATTTAGGATGTTGATTGGTGACGATTGTTATACCACTCTTAGGACTGCTGAAGATAATTTACGGTGTATGTTTTCAGCTATGCAACGAGCTCGTGGTGTAAAAAGGCCATTTATAGATGAACGAATTGTTGATGGGTGGTATAGAACATCTTCTTTTCCAATTCCTCAATTTAGTGGTGCAGATATAAGAATAGTTGATAATGTTGAGGATATGATTAAAGAAGGAAACTCTGGCCAGTACCATTGGATTGTAAGTGATTTAGAGTATGGAAGAGATAGAGTTGATGGTGGATTAGAAGTTTTTGAGGGTATAAATAAAACGGGATTGGTGAAAGCAATTTTTACCTCAAGTGGAGATAAAAACAAACTAAAAAAATTACAATTGCAGTCAAAGGTGGATTATTTTATAGCTCCAGTTTTATCTGAAAACTCTGGAGCAGATAAAGTGAATATGCTTGCCGAAACAATTGTAAAACATTATCAAACCAATGAATTAAACGGAGGAAAATAAAAAATGAAAGAAAGATTAAATATTTTAGTTGTAGAAGATACTCCAATACAGCAAGAATCGACGAGGATTCAATTAGCTGGAGAATACGAGCTTAGAATAGCAACAACTTTTTCTTTATAAAAGATGTCAGATTTGATTAAAGCCTATCATGGGACGAGTGATTTAGAAGGAGTGGCTAGACTAGGTGCTATAATGTCTCCGGCTCTCCAAAAAAGTGATTAATATTGGTTATACCTGAAAAAGGAATATGATGCTCTTACCCAAATAATGGCTGAAAAAGCAAGAAATCATATTAAATATGGTTTTTTTGTTGATGGAGAATGGAGTGACCCCCAATTATTAACCAAGACTGAAGCTTTAGCAGATCTTCTTCAAGACCATGGTATTCAAAATTATGATGTAAAATATAATTATAAAGAATTAAAACGAAAGTTATTTGTATATCTTGCAAATCAACCAAGTGGTGCAATAAATAATGCAAGACCACGTACAGAAAGGCAAACCGGAGCGTTATTAGAAGTGGAGATTCCTAAAGACTTGTTAAGACTTAGTTTTAATTTATATCGTGGTTCTACTCAAGTTATAGAAGTTGCAAAAGAAGTTAGCCTAAAGTATTTACAGCAAGTTTTTGTTTCTAAAGAAAATTTTCAAAGAGCAGTTAATTTATTAGATAAATTTGATTTAACAGGAGTGCGAGTTGGTGAATTGGAAGAATTATAATCTTTATTGTTAATAAAAGAAAATGAATTAAATCTTTCTCTTTTATTCTTCATTACTCAAAATAAACCACTCTATTCATCCTATTCATATCGCAAGCTATCCACCGGATTCAACTTCGATGCACGACGAGCCGGAGCAATCCCAGATAATACTCCAATCAGGAACGAGAACAATAAAGCACCGCCCACTATTAACCAATTTATCTCTATCGCCATAAACGCCGGACCAAGAAACTGCTGTAACACTTTCTCAGCAATCTTAGCTAAACTTACTCCCGCTATAACTCCCAATAATCCGCCCACTAATCCATATAATCCTGATTCAACTAAGAATAAAAACATTATCTGGGAATTTCTCGCCCCTACGGCTTTCATCAATCCTATCTCTTTAGTTCTTTGCAATACGGAAGTATACATGGTGTTCATGATTCCAATACCGCCCACTAATAACGAAATGGCAGTAATACCTATCAGGACAATTTGCACAATGTCTAATATGGTAGAAAAAGTAGCCATTAGATTTTCCGGAGTTTCAATACTGAAATCTTCTTCTCCCACATCTAAATTATGTTTTTTCCTCAATTCTTTCTTTAATTCCTCAGCTATGGTGGCTGGATCTTCTCCTGATTGGACTTGGGCGATGATAAAGCCATAATTCTTGCCTGTAGAAAAGAGCTCCTGATGTGTATCTATCGGAATAATTCCTGCTTTATCGTCAGGAGGAGAGCCAATCTTTTCTAAAAAACCTATTACTTTAAAATCCTGATTTTGAACTTTAATCTTGTCTCCTAATTCTACTTGTGTATCAAATAAGTCTTCTTTAGTATATTCGTTTCCCAATACAATTTTATATTTATCTCCAGATTCTAACATTCTTCCTTCCTGAAGCTTCCAATTCTGGGCTTCGCTGACTAATTTCAGCTCTTCTGAATCAAGAGGGACTCCATTCACAAAATTGTATTGTACTAAGTCGTTGAATTCATAACGGCCATAAGAGAAACCTAATCCTGCCGCAACTTTCGTTCCCGAAGCTTGTTTGATGGTATCTAAATCATCTTCAGTAAGCTGAACTGAAGAACCCATCCCCCAGAATCCTCCTTTTGGCAAGATGAACAATTTATCTTTGCCTAATTGCGAGAATTGGTTGGAGATAGCATTTTCTAAGCCTTGACCGAGAGTTATCAGCGAGATAATTGCAGCAATGCCGATGAAGATACCTACTAAAGTTAAGAAGCTGCGTAGCTTTCTTCTTTTTGCCTCTTTGAACGCTATTTGAAAATAGTCGGTGAGCATTTATCTTAGAAAAGAAGAAGGAATTATTAAGGGTTGTGGTAGAATGGCACAGTCGAGGCTGTCCATTTGCACAATTAATCCTTTTGGGAAGGGCTGTTTCTGTCAGGACTAATCTCTTAGATTTCATTCTGCATAAAAAGCAGTCACTAAA
>JAGVMW010000018.1 GCA_020053615.1 archaeon
TGATTAGTTTTGTTTCTCCCATTTTCTTCATTGTTTTAAGTTGTATTTTTTTCTGCAGAACTGTTTTCAAAGGGCGTTCTTAAGATTTCTTCAAATTCATTTTTTAATTTTAGTCCATATTCTCTTGCTTTCTTATCTGTGGTATGAGTTAAAGCAGCGCTGATAATCCCTTTTAGTAGCATGCTTGTTTCACCACATTCTTTTAAAAAAGCTATTGCCTCTGAATCTCCAATTTCACCTAATGCTAATATTGCGCAAGGAAGAAAAGGCAGTGAACAATAAGTGATACTCTCAATGGGTTTGAAAAATGTTGTTTCTATTTGTAGTTGTTGAGTCATTTTAATTTCTTGCAGATAATAGGTTCTAATAAATTCAACCAACAGCTTTGTTGATTCATTTCCTCTTTTTACTAAATTATTTTTTATATGTTCAGATACTTCACGGTTATTCCATTGGGCTAGCAAATAACCTTCTTCGAAGACTTCAACCCACATTTTTGGTTTAGCATATTCTCCTAAAAGCAGCGCGAAGAGAAATTTTTGATATTTATTTATTGAATGTGATATTTCTGCGTTCATCAAATCTGTTGCTTCTGTGTTTCTAGCAATACTCTCTAAAATCTCTTGTTTATTTGTTAAATCGGAAAGTTCTGTATTGATTAGATTTATTGTTTCTGTATTTCTACTAATCCCTTTTGAGATATCATATATGAAAGTAGGACTATATCCGCATAGTTTAAACGTTTTTATTTCTACATGGCAATTTTGTTTAATACTTGCAATTATTGCTTTAGCTGCAGAATAATTTAATGAATTTTCTTTGAATTCTAATCTACCTTCTAAACAGTTAAGTCCATTATAATTGTAGTTAGAATAATAAAATTTGTCTAGAGTTTTCTTTTTTTCCTCAGCACTAAGATCGCTATTTAATATTAAACTCATTGATTTGGCCATTATTCTTGGATTTAAATAATTAAGAGGACACAATATTTCCAGGCATTCATCAACTATTGAATCAGTAATTCTATATCTTCCATAGTCTATTGAATTATTTTCTAAAAGACATTCCGTTGCTAATTTAAAATCGTCAAAATAGGGGTTAATTTCGGAATTCATCGTTTTAAAATCACCAATTCTTGTGGTAAATATGGTTATTTTACCTGGATCTTCCGGAAAATAATTAAAATAATCTTTTGTTATTTCACTAACTAATTCGACAAAATTCGTTTCATTAATCCGGCCTGCTAGGAATTCCAAAGTATTATGCCAGCGATAATCAATCAATCTTGTTTTTTCTTCCATTTTTATTTTATCTGTTTCATAAATTACTATTCTTTTGGTATCTTCTCATAAGCATAAACAAAAGACATCGCGTATAATTCCTGAGGTTCATAGTGATTTAACTTTATGGTCGCACCAAAATCCGGCTTTTGTTTTTCTCTCTGTTCAGCCAGCTTAGAAATAGTCTTCAGTTCAGCGTATTTCTGGGAATAACGCTCCCGAAATTTGCGCAAAGCACCTAATGCAGAATGATTGCCTACTTGAATCAAAGTTTCAACAGCTTCAAAATTTCTGGGTTTATCTGAATCTAAAAAACGAATTAAATAAGTCGTAGCCATGGGGCCGCCAATTCTTCCTAAAGTATTAAGAAGCCCATGAAGAGCAATTCCTGAAGAATATTCTGATTCTAATCGTTGGCAAAGAGATTCTACTGCGTTGGTATCTCCAAGCTCTCCTAACGCATCTACAATCATAAAATCATCCTCCGGATTGGAGCCAAAGTTTTTAAGCAGGATATCTACTGAGCTTTTTCCGATAGTGCCAAACTGCTGGTACAAATATCTCTTTTCCCGGAAGCCGAGCGCTGAATGGGTTTGAATGAATTTAATCAAATCATCTGGTTTAACTACATCTCCCAGTAACTGCAGAAAATAACTCTTCTTCTCAGGAGGAGCTTCTGCTAACTCTTTAGAAAATATATCTTTGGTCTGGGCAGTATTAACCAAGCGTTGGGACAACTCACAAACCAAAGCCGGGTTGGCTTTTTCACAAGAGTGGATATACTCAACAATTGCTGGAGCAACTTCAGGTAGCAAACTTTGAGGTTTGAAATCTAACTGATCAAAATGTTCTGTGCCTTTGTAGTAAAACGAAGCTTTATCCAAAACTTTTACTTTTTTTCCAATGGAAACTTCTCCATTCAAAACTAAAGTTAGAACTTGGCCTAAAGTACTATTCTTCCAATATTTATACCCCCCGCACCAAGTACAGTCGTATGTGCCCACAATATTCATATATCGAGTCGTAAGAGCATCTAAAATATTTCCTTCTTTTACCATAAGATTATTACTATCAGCTGCAATTTCTATTACTTCTTCCAAGTTTTTTCGGTGAGTGCTATCGGATGCGGGATTATTTGTACCTGAAATTTCTCGAGAAAGCTCTTCAAACAGAGCAGTAACATTTTGTTCGTCCAGCATTCCAGCTAAAAATTTCAGCGTTTCATTCCACGCCGGTTTGATTAGTTTTGTTTTTTCTTCCATTTTCAATAGGTTGTCGGCTTGTTTCTTTGATGAATCAAACGAAGGGCGATGTAAGCATAATCATTAATATTATAATCATTATTGGAAAAAATAAAGTTAGTAATACGACTAGCAGTTTTTGAATCACCAACTTTTGTTAATAAAGCAAAACTATCGTAACAAATATCAACGCTTTGAGGATGAAGATTAATAAGTGAGATTATTGCGGGTTCAATTAATTCTTTATCTTCTTTGGTAGCTATTGCGTTTAAAGCTTGAAGAGAATAAACATTTATGGGATAATAAGGCAAAAAACGGAGAAAAAATGGGAGTAGCTCGAGTTTAGAATTACTGCCCAATTCTCCTAAAATAGTAAAACTAAGCTTTAATAAAGAAGTTTCAGGATAGTAATCCGTAGAATGATGACTATTTCTAGGAGAATTATTTAATTTGTCCATGAGATTATTTGTCTTAAGAACTTGCTCAGTAAAGTTGAGAAGTGAAGGAATGCATTCTTGATAGTTGTTTCTCCTAACCGACCACAATGTTTTATAATATAAAAAAGGTTCATTTTGGTTGTTATCTAGACTTGGATATGAGTTTAAATGAGATATTAGTTGTTTGACATTTACTGAAGAATTACTAACGCCGGTGCTTATAGCTTCTAATGCTTTATTGATATCAGAAACTAAATGCTCATCATTGGTTAATTCTTTTTCTGTTAAGAGATAATCTTTTACCTGTAATTCCCCCATCAATCCTAAAACTACAGCCCCATAAACCCTTCTACGACAGTTGGTATTCATTAATTGATATAAGCTTCTTTTAACAAGGTTGCCTGCTTCAAGAAGTTTAGGAATGGCTTCTTTCCATAAATGGCTATCTGACTTTAGTAATTCTACCATCCCAATTAAGTCATTGTTTAGATTAGAGCCAAAAGTAGAAAAAAAAGCAAAATTTTCTGGAGCATCTCTAAATTCAACTTTATCTTGAACTTCTTTGATTTTAGTTAAGTGAAGAGCTCGTTTAGATTGATATTGAGCTAAATGAAAAAAATTATTTTTACTTATATCTAACAATTCAGTCACTACTTTTGTTATTGATTTTTGATAAGAAAATTCTTTTTTACTACCTATCAATTCTGCAGTAAAACACAAATCTTCCAAATGTGGATTATATTCTCTGGGATCAAACTTACTTTTAGTTGCAAAGTAATCCTCTGAGATTAAATCTACTAACTCGGCGGTTTTTTCTTCATCCAGCGCTCCA
>JAGVMW010000184.1 GCA_020053615.1 archaeon
ATAAGATAGCAGGCGTATCTGGTGAGCTTGTAATCTTCTATTTCTCGTTCTGTTTCTGAGCCAATTTGGACCATTTTCCTGACCTCGGGAAAATGGTCTAAGATGTTTTGTCCAGAGTTCTTACAGGAAATTTTAGCTTTTTCAATAGCATTAAAGAAGTTTTCCCATTTATCGTATCCCAGAAGTTTCTGTAAATCTCTTGCAAACCAGAACTCTACTCCCTCTTCTTGATGAGCATAATCTTCGAATGTTTTCTGAAGCTTTGAAATAATATTTTTATCCATTATATTAAGAAAAGCATAAATATATTAAAATGTATCGATTATGTAAACCAAAACATTAACCTTTCACTCATTCAGTTTCATTCCTTGCGCCTTGCTCTCTTCCCAGCCGGCAGAAGTTATCTGCACCAATTCAGCGTTCTGATGCATCTCCATAATATTCCTAGCACCAGAATAGCTCATGGCACTCTGCACCCCTTTGATGATGCTGTGGATAACATCTTCTACCACCCCTTTGTAATCCATGAGAATAGAAACTCCCTCTACAAAAATATCCAATCTTTCCCGCACTTTCTTTCCTTCCTGCAATTCTTTGCGCTCATGCCCCGAATCATAGGAAGCGCTGCCCATGTATTTCTTGTAGCGTTTGCCGTCTTTCATAATTATCATTCCGGGAGCTTCATCCGTTCCTGCAAACAAGAATCCGGAAAAGATGCTGCTGGCACCTGCACCAATAGCCTTAGCCACATCTCCGGGAGTTTTCATTCCCCCATCAGCGCAGACCGGAATATCAAATCTTTTGGCTACTTCTACTACATCCAATATTGCAGTTATCTGTGGCACTCCGCTTCCGGCGATAATTCTGGTAGTGCAAACTGGAGAAGGGCCAATGCCTACTTTCAGTCCATCTGCGCCAGCTTGGATTAAATCCCGGGCAGCATCAGTCGTAGCAATATTTCCAGCCATAACCTCTACATTGGGAAAAGCAGCTTTTAATTCCCGGACTCTTTGAATCGCTAAGTCAGAATGAGCATGAGCGATATCTAACACTAATACATCTGCACCAGCATTAATTACAGCTTTGGCTCGCTCTAAAGCATCTTTTACTCCTACCGCTGCTCCTACCATCAATCGGCCTTTAGAATCCCGGGTAGCTTTAGGCCAATATTCCAGTTTCTTGATGTCTTGAGTGGTCATTAGTCCTCTTACTTTTCCATTTTCTAAAAGAGGAAGCTTTTCAATGCGGTACTTATGAAGAAGTTCTTTGGCTGCTTCCAAGCTAATACCATATTCTCCCACCACTAATTTTTCTTTAGGAGTCATTACTTCTTTGATTTTACGATTAACATCTTCTTCAAACAGATAATCCCTTCTAGTAAATATTCCTACTAATTCTTCTCCCTCTTTAACCAGTAAGCTGGTAACACTTTCTTTTTCCATTAATTCCGCTGCTTCTCTGATGGTTACTTCATGAGAAATGGATAAAGGGTTTTCAATGATATAACTGGTGCTTTTCTTAACTTTATTTATTTCTTCCACTTGCTGTTCAATGGTGTCAAACTGATGTATAACTCCCAAGCCGCCTTCTCTGGCTAGGGCGATGGCCATCTTGTGTTCAGTTACGGTAGCCATATTGGCGCTGACTAAAGGAATGTTCAGATGGATGTTGCGAGTGAATCTGGTTTTAGTGTCGGCTTCGCTTCTTGAATTTAGCGGAGTTCTCTTTGGTACAAGAAGGACGTCGTTGAATGTAAGTCCGAGACGGATTGGTTTCATTACTTGAGATTTAAATGAAGAAAGTGTTTAAATAGATTGTGGGGGTGGAGAGGTAACATCTGTGGGTTGTACTATAGAAATTAATATATACATTTAATATTCTAAAAACTAATTATGACTTATTCCTCTCTTCAACAGCGCATCTACGACAATAAAGTCGGTCGCGGTTTTAACGTTACAGATGTAGATAAAGAAATTATTCTAATGACGGAAGAATTCGGAGAGTTGAATGATGCTTATATCCGCTGGAGAGGCAGTGAAGATGGTTCTCATGAAAAAATGGTTGATGCCGTGGGAGACTTGCAGGTTTACAATCTGGGATTAGCCTCCATGTTTGGCTGGAATGCAGATGATGTGGTTAATCAAGATTTAAAACTGCCACCACCAAAAATTATCCGTCCATCGATAGAAATACCTCCGCAAATTAGTGATTACCTTCCTTTTGCGGGCAGAGAGTTAGGGCGGATAGCTAATGCTTATAAGAAAAGCAATAAAGAGTCGGTAGATAGAATTAATCGAAGAGAAGAGTTTAGAGCAGCCATAGGCAATTTAATGGGGTATTGCTCAGAAATGTTTGATGTTCTAAAAGTAGAAGAGTTATCTGTGTTAAAACAAATTGTTCAGAATAACGAAACCAGAACGCATGACGGGCAGATTTGAAGCCCAAAAAGTTATTTCAACCTCTTCCGGTGCACCCGCAGATATCTCTGCATAAAATAATGCACAAAGCCATCTTCGTCTTTTTGGAGTGCTCGGTAATAAGAATGTCTCTTGGCGTACTCAATGATGAGCATAGGATAGCCGTGATGCCAGAGGATATGGTTCATAATCAACCTTCCAATCCTTCCGTTTCCATCCCCGAAAGGGTGAATCATCTCAAATTGATAATGGGCTTTGGCTACCAGCTCTACCGGATGTAAATCTTTCTTTCTGAGAAACAGGAGTAATTCTTTCATTAATTTTTCCACATCCTGCCAATCTGGAGCGCGATACATTCCTACTCTAACCCCAAAATCACGAAATCTTCCGGCGATATCAGCTTTGGTCTCTCCGAATATGTCCTGGTGCCACTTTACTAGTAATTCTTTAGAAACTTTATCAGGAGTATCCAGCATCTCCAAGAATACGCGAGCATGGGCTTCTGTTTCACGGACATCACGCAGGGGCTTATTTGGAGCAACTTGGTCAGCAATTATCTCCCGAGTTTCTTCCAGAGTGATGGTGGAGCCTTCAATGGCATTAGTGTTGTAAGTAAAAGCAATAGCAATCTCTTGTTTTTCCCGCAGTTTAGCACTTTTTGGGGTGCGTTTCCATTCCTGCTGGAATTCTTCTTTAATCTTTTCCAGCTTTTTGTAGAGCGCTTCTTTCTCCGGCTGTTCCAATTCCAGTTTTAGCTGTTCTAAGTTTTTGGGAATTTCTTCTCCAAGATATTTCTCGCTGGTTTTTACTTTTCCATTCTCTCGGTAGGAATGCTGGAGGTAATAGTACTTATCCCGTTTTACGATGCGCATAAGAGGTTTACCATTACATTCTATTTAAATCTTGCGTTTTTGATGCGGTTTGTAATGGTAAAACCGATTGATTATTAAAGTGATAACCATCGCAATCCCCCCATAACCCACAATTAACTCTACAAATAGCAGTGCTTTCTCTATACTTCCCGCTTCGTAAATGTTTTTAGCTTGCAGCAAGAACGTGATGATAATAAAAGACAATCCTAATATTCCTGCTTCGCTAAGAGTACGTTTTCTACTGAGGATAACTACACTAAGTAAAGGAATTATCAAATAAAGCCAAAATGATATTCCCGCTAATTGTGTATAGGGTGTATCTGCATAATAAAAGTTAGTGACTTCTCCATCTGACATTATTATCGTTTCGTTGGCAGTGAGTTCTTCCTGATGTTTCTGAAAATAATCTCTATCCAAACCGCTAGTAAAAGCTTGAATAGCAAAAAATATAGCGATGACTATAAAAAGGAGGATTATTGGTTTTAGCAGTTTATTCATGGTAACATTATCAAATCTACCGGGAGATATAAATGTTCACTCAAATATCATCTTTTGCGCCGGGAAAATATAATCTTCACTCATAATCGCAGTTTCTACTTTGCTGATAATGTCTGAGAAATCAGAAGTTAAGGCAGAAATTATCTCGTTGTATTGATGATAACTATCGCACATTATTTCTAATTCAATATCCCACGGGCTGATTTGCTTTACCAAATGAATTATATTGGGATTCTTACGGGTATATTCCATCAGTCTTGATTCATCTGCTTTAGTCAAATTATAAAAATAGAGAAAGGTCTTGTAGAATTCATAACCCAGAGTGTTAAAGTCAATTTTAGCAGTATAACGAGAGATTACTTTCTTCTCTTCCAGTTTCTTTATACGGGTGCGTACAATATCTACTGTAAGAGCATGTTTACGAGCAATTTCTACTAAGCTAATCCTGGAATTTAAAAATAATTCTTTGAGCACGTTCTTCTCGGTCTCATCTAACTCGTGTTGTTCTAGAGCGCCAAAAAAAGTCAGCCACTTAGTTTCAGCAGGATATAGAAAAGTCTTGTCACACATATTCACGTTCACTAACACGGCAGTATGGCTGTCTAAAATCAGCTCTTTAAACTTGGAGAAAAGTTCATTCTTTAATTCAAAAAATTCTTGGTTGGATTTAACAAAGAAGGTCAATCCTGCGTTCCATGCTCCTTCAGCAATTCCCAGCCAGAATAAGCGTTTATCTTTCTTTACATATTGGATAAATTCTTTTTTCTGCTGAGGCTTATTAGCCAGAGTTAAGTAAATCTTAGCCGAAGAATATCCTAATTTAGTGGGATCAATCCAAGTAGTAAATCCATGGATTACACTTTTCTCTTTGAGTTGGGCGATTCTGTATCGTACCGACTCTTTACTTCTGCCGATGAGCTTGGCTAAAGTTGTTTCTGGTAGACGCGAATTTTTATCCAGCTCAAACAAGAGGCGCTGGTCAAGTTTGTCTAGCTTTATAGGCATTTTATAGTAAAAAGCTGGTTTTATATATAAATATTTGCAGGAATTGGGTAAAATCTGAACAGTAGATTAAAATACTAATTCTTACCCAAGAGTAATAACCTCTTAACTGAGGAAAATTTAAAATGAAAAAACAAGCCCAGAATAAACCTGAAACTGCTTTAATAATTGTTAAGCAACCATTAGAATCAATAGTCAATCGATGGTTTGTTAAAAATCGCTCCCGTATAGCTTGCAATGTTACTGCAACATTAATTATGGATTTAATTGTAGATGAGGATTTCCGGAAAAAATTTCCACAACCTTATCTGTCAATCTTTGATGGTCTTCCGAACAGTAGACGCAACGTTGAGAGATCGTTGATTGGATTATGGCACTCTTACCCAAAAGTCTCAAAAACAAAAGCTGGAGGTTATGCTACTTTCTGGGAGGAGAACCAAGAGAAAGGATTATTAATGGCACAAAATTTAACGACATATTTCTTTAGAACTTATGAAGAGCGGTTTATGAACGAATATGCTGAACATTGGTCCGGATGTGATCTTTATTGGCTGGGTGGCCAGGTTCCGGTGTAAGTACACTCATAAGATAACTTTCCCTTCCCCATCCCCTAAATCTTTAAAAATACGGACACCTCCCAAGCATCCATGCCTCTATTTTCATTAAAGTATACTCCACAGAACTCTTCACAAATTATCGGGCAGTCTCTTCCGATAGCCCAATTAAAAGATTTCATTCTCAACTATAAGAAACAAAAACAGAAAGCAGCGTTAATTTACGGTCCAATCGGCAACGGAAAAACATCTTCGGTATATGCGTTAGCTAATGAACTAAAATACGATATTCTAGAAATAAATTCGTCGGAAGTAAGAAACGAAGCCAACATGAGTTCTTTCCTAAACTCAGCTTTAGGCCAGCAGTCATTATTTTTCACTCCAAAAATAATTCTCATCGATGAAATTGATAATATTTCCGGAACTCATGACCGAGGCTGTATTCCAGCGTTAACGAAAGCGTTAGAGAAGTCCTGTTTTCCGGTAATTCTTACTGCTAATGACCCGTTTGATTCTAAATTCAGCGCTCTGCGCAAATGCTCGAAGATGATTGAATATGGAAAGCTGGATTACAAAAGTATAGTGCAGATTTTACAGCACATTTGTAATAAAGAAAACATTGTCACCGAG
Source organism: archaeon (assembly GCA_020053615.1). Classification (GTDB taxonomy): domain Archaea; phylum Nanobdellota; class Nanobdellia; order Woesearchaeales; family GW2011-AR9; genus JACRPH01. The sequence goes on from JAGVMW010000184.1 coordinate 5,974, forward strand.
GAAAAAGCGTTGAATGCGCTTTCACGGCAGGCAGATGGAGATGCTCGTTCAGCTTTAATTGATTTGCAGGTTCTTTCCGCAGCGGAAAATAAACTATTATATTCAGATATAACTAACCTTTCTGACCGCAAGAGAACTGAAACCATCATGAATGCGCTAGTCAAGATATTCAAGTCTTCTTCGGTAGAGAATGCGCTTCCTGCATTAGATAATATCGATATGGATTTGAATGAAGTGTTTTTATGGCTGGATGAAAATCTTCCTAAAGAGTATCTTTCTCCCGAAGCGCTGGCTAAAGCGTACGAGCATCTCTCCCGTGCTGATGTATTCAACCATCGCATTCACCGCTGGCAGCATTGGAGATTTTTGGTGTATATCAACAATTTTCTTACTGCAGGAATCTCTTCAGCTAAAGATAAAAGAAATACTGAATTTACGGAATACAAGCCCACTACCCGAATTCTAAAATTGTGGATGGCCAAGCAGAAGCTAGCCAAAAAGAAAGAAATTGCGGAGAAGCTGGGAATCGTAACTCACAGCTCAGCTAAATCCTCATTTGAATATGTGGCTTACTTACAGCAGATGGTCAAGAAAAACGGCGGAGAAGAGATGATGAAAGAATTAGGATTGAATGAAGAAGAAGTGGAGTGGTTGAAGAAGTGAGTGTTACTTCTTTCATATAACTATTACTTTTTAAGCACAAGATTTATAAATTAGTATAAAACGGGTAATACTAAATGATTATCTACAATCCTCATAACACCCGATTATTACCTGACAGAATACTTCAAGCAGATAAAATACTCTCGCAGATTCATGCAAAATACTGTTTTATTACTAGTTCTTTCCTCTATAAAGAAAAATATAGAGATATTGATGTTTTTGTGGTTTCTCGTAGCACAAAAAAGATTTCTTTGGAAAATCCTAAGATAAAAATAACTATCATTGATTTCAACGATCTTTACTCTCTATTTTATCATTCTGTATCTAAAAGTTGTATTGCTAAAAATATTCTTCCTCAAAAATCATTAAAAGTAACTGTTTCAGATTATTGGAGCGTTATTAACGAGGCGATTCCTACTTTGCTTAACCAGAAGAATAAGTATCATAAAACTGTTCGTTTTCTGGTGTTGTACACCGAATATTTCAAGACCGGAGAAGTTTTGGATACTTTTCAGCTTAATGAGAAGATAAATTCTTTCAAAGATTATAAAGAGGCACTGGGATATGTTAAACGAGAACTTCCCGACATAGTTAATAACCATGCAAAACCATCCTATGTAAAACGGTTCTTCTACACGCAGGCTGGTTATTACAAAGATATCCTCTATTATGATGCCCAAAGTTTTTTATATCAGCTGGTACATAGCATTATAAAGGGGGACCATGATTAACACTGATGATTTCAAAAAGAGAATAACAGAGATGCTCTCTCAGGATTATCGGTTAGAATTTTTAGGAGATAACCTAGAGGAAATCGTTCATCTTCTTTCGGATACAAAAGCAGAAAAGATTTACCAGTGGGTGCAAGAGATTGTTGCATTGAACATTAGGTCAATTGTTGTCGGCTCTTCAAAAATATATAAAGAATGGAAAACGCACTAGCTTCTTACTTTTCGTTATCCTTTCAGTATTAACAACACAGAATACAGAATTTTGTTGGTGAAAGTGAAGAATTCCATTTACATCGAGTTTCATCTTGGTGACCATAAGTATTACGATAAAGTTCGAAAAGACTTGGACCCAAAGAAAGGAAATTATTGAATCAGAAGTGGAATGGCTGAGGAAGTGAAAAGAAAGAAAAAAATTAATGTTTCACTGCTTCTCTGACAGTATCTTGAACTTTTTTTTCTAAATCTTTGAAATTTACTCTTAATATATTTACATCCATATTATAATCGCAAGCCATTCCGCCATTGGAATGGAAAAGCACTTTAGTTCCATCAGAACTTAATATTAAATTGTGCTTTGTTGGTCCAGTTTCTCCTAAATCAATAACACATAAGTTTCTTTCGTAAGGTATTTTTTCGAATTTCATTTTTCTTCACTCCATGGCTCATCTTTAATTATCATTGGCTTCAGCTTCTCAAATGGATCTTTAGGAGCTTTGCCTTCTCCCACTGGATTCAATTGGCCGAATACATCTGAACCTTTGGTATCTTTATACTTCTCGTCATGCAGATTGAACCAAGAATAACCTTTCTTTTGATATTCTTCATAAGTCACTGGCGTAGGCGGAGCTTCATGCCCGGTTATCTGCTTGAAATCTTCGCTGGAAACCATGTAGAATACTTCTACGACTTTAGGAGTTTCATTCCATATTTCTGTGGGAGAATCTTTCCAGAGCTTGGAACCTTCTGGCCCGTAAGAATCAGGATAAATTTTCTGTTCGATTTCTCCTCCTCGGCCTAAGCCCATACTTTGAGCAGCTCTCCTTATTACTCCTGAACCACCCATATGTTTTACGGAAGCACCCAAAGTTGGACCTGCACCGCGAAAAGTCATAAGATGACATCCTTTCGCCACAGAACCTCCAGCGGCAGGGATAATTCCTCCTAAAGTTTCTTCAATATATCCACATCCTCCTCCGCTAATATATTCCCGAGGACGAGTGGCATGAATTAATTTAACTCCATCTTTGGACCCGTACAAAATGAATTGTATCCCTCCAACCGTTTCTTCCCCGGTGATTTGCCCTTCTACAGTCTCACCAGAACCCATTTCTGTGGCGACAAATTGATAGATTTTCCCATCTTCCGCTTTCCAGCCATCCAGCCAAGGCTGTGGAGGAACCACCAGATAATTTTGAGCTTTTTCTAATTTAATTTCCAATCCGGAGATGGCTGTTTTTCTTTCTTCTTCCGAAGCAAATTTATCTTTGGTGCGGTCAAATGGCTTTCCCGAGATGGCATTAATGTTTCCCGCAGCCACAATTAAGGCTTGGGGAGTGGAAGGATGTCCAAAACTCATCCACATCGCTTCCTGGCGGTACATGGGAAAGAAATATCCTTCCTGATTGAAATTTTCAGGACAGCCGGAATGGAAATCGCTTACTTTGTATACGGGAAAGCGTCCCAGAGATGCCGGTAGAGAATTCATTTTTCCTTCCGGAACTCGGCAGGTCTGGTGAAAAGTTACCGATAATCCGCCCAGTTTAATGCCGTGATGCTGTACATATTGTTCTAATGGATGTTGTTCTCTGCTCATTTTGATTTGCCTCCATAAGTTTTTAAGAATTAGAATCCGCACTTAAGTATATACTTTAGGGGTGTAGTGTACATCTAAGTACACAAATACATCTCCAAGTAATTATTGTTTACTTTAGAAAAATATAAATAGTAGCTCCTCTTTTAGCCCTCTATGAAACGCAGCATCGTCCAGCACGGCTCCAGTTCACTAACCATAACCCTTCCTCGGAAATGGGTGGAAAAGTTCAAGCTCAGTAAAGGTGATGAGCTGGATGTGGAGGAGTCTGGAACAAGAATTATAATCTCCACTCAGCAGGAATCCGGAAGCTCTAAAAAAGAATTCTCCGATAAAGAATCCGGAATATTCACCGGGAATAATCTCTCTCATCTATACCAGCTAGGTTATGACGAGGTAGAGATTAGATTTATCGATCCCCACACTCTCGAAGAAGTGAAGAAACGGCTGCCTAACTGCATGGGGTGGGAAATCATCGACCAGAAAGAGAATAAAATTTACATCAAAAGCATCGCTACCACTTTAGATACCGAATTTGACCAATTATTACGCAAAGCGTTCCTGCTCACTAATGAGCTGGCCCGTAATCTGTTAGAAGCACTGGAAAAACAGCAATATTCTCGGCTGCCGGAAATAAAAGAGCTGGAGCAGTTGAACAACAAATTCACGGACATCTGTATCCGTATCCTTAACAAGCGTGGCTATTCTATACCTAATAAGACAATGCAGATTTATGAGATTGTAAAAAGCATTGAGAGAATTGCAGACGAGTTCAAGTATATCTGCGATATGTTCAAAGGGTATAACAAAAAGATTGATGCTGATGCATTAAAGCTGTTTAAAGAGGTGGTGGAATATTACTTGGCATTTTACCAATTGTTCTATAAATTTGATTTGGAGCTGAAGAGGAAGCTGTATTTGGAACGCAAGAAATTAATGCAGCATATTATCCAGAAGATGGAAACCACCAAAGGGATAACTTCAATATTTCTTCATCATCAATTAGGGATTGTGCAGAAAACTTATGACGGTGTCGGCGGGTATTTTGCGTTAGTGTTGTGAAAGCTGAAGAACGGGCAATAATCCAGTTTATGTTCTTGATGAATTAATATGGTATCGTAATCCCTAATAATCTCCGAAAATTTATTTCTTATTTCCAGTAGAATCTCGTGCATCTGCTCATCGTCTTTAACTTCAAACTCCAATTCCGCATCCCATGAGCCCACCAGCTTTAAATATTGCGTTCCATGAGGATGAGAAGAAACATAAGTGATAAGCTGCTTTTCTTTTTCTGGGGTTAATGAATGAAGACGAAGAATTATTTTGTAGAGTTTATGGTTTATTTTATCAAGATTGATTAAAACCCGATATTGAGAAATAATATTCTCTTTGATTAATTTCTTCATCCTATAGTTTATTACGTCTCTTGTGAGGTTTAACTTTTCCATCATCTCTAAAATGGTTATGCGGGAATTTGTTGATAGAATCATCAAAATTTTTTCATCAATATTATCCAATTCATAACTCTCATTTTTTCCACCATAAGTAAACTTCTTTTTCTCTTTCTCAGTTAAGTATGCTTTGGTAAAGACAGTGCTTATTTGAGTAATCAAAATGTCTTTCTCTAAGACGAAAAGACCATAGGAGTTAATGAAATTGCTTAATATTTCTCCAAAATCATTAATCTCTTTGGCGAGAATGGAAACTGCCAAATCCCACTTTCCCCTGCAAGAAGCAACCCAGACTGAGTTTTTATTTTTTGTCCAAAAATCAATAATCTCTTTTTCTTTCTCTACATTAACATTTTGAAATTTTAGGTAAAGTTTGTATTGGGTGTATCCCAATTTTGAAAAATTGATAACTGTGTAAAATTGTTTAATGATTTTGTTTTTGATTAAGTTTTTTAGACGATAATCTACTACTTGTTTTGATAATCCTACTTTCTTAGCAATTTCATTAAGTGTAGCTCGGCTGTTAAGATCCAACTCGTACAGTATTTTTTTGTCTTTGAGGTCTAGTTTCATCTTCAGATTTTCAGGAATTTATTGATTAAGCTCTTGCACTCGCTGACAACAGTTTGAAAATCAGGGAGATCGCTAATTTGATGAGCTAATGACTTTTCCCAAAATTCTTGAGCCGGCTTAATTCTCTCAGGGCTGAATAAATGGTCTTTGTTAAAATCCAGATTTTTAGCCTGGCATTTCTTAATCAGAACTTCGTGAAGCAAGTCAGGCTTTATTTTGTCGTGGTGTAATTTTAATATTTTCCAGACATCGTAATAATCACGAGTTTTTGCTCTTTGTAAAATGCTTCTTATCTTTTCTGCTAAAATCTCTTCTAAAGGATAGACTAACAAACTATGTTTCTCTTTATCAAAATATTCTGAATAAATCTCTTCGTTCTTTGGAACCAAAATTATAGGTTCATTAAAGCTAAGATCAAGCTTAATGGTGTTTTTGTTGTTTAGAGGACCAAGAAATTGGATTTTTATTTGGGCATATTCAGGATTTAAATGTAAAGATTTAATATTGAGAGTAATTCCTACACTTTCTGAAAGCAAAATGCTTATTTTGTTAATGATTTCTCTTAACTCATTTTCGTTAAATTTCTTAGAAAGAGTAAAATCCAAATCCTCTGAATATCGCCAATCCGGGAAATAGATTTTTCTGATAGCAGTTCCGCCCTTGAAAATAAAATATTTCTTGAATTCTGTTTTAGATAAACTATACAAAACCCAAGTAAGTGCATAATCTTTCTCTACGATGCTAAGGGCTATTTTTTGCTGGGCAGCGATTCTTTTTAATTCATTTAAGGATATCATTAATGCTCCCTCCATGACAACAAATCTGTTTTAGGAATATTCTCAATGATTTTCCATTTTGCATTACAACTAATTTTTTTCTTTAGAAGAGGATCTAAAAAAACGTAGTGTTTGCCGGGTTTTAATTTTGTTCCAATGTTCAGCAATTCTAAAATATAACCTAATCTATTAATAATTGCTTGATTTTTCATTTTTTTAGCGTAATCTTCCAATTTATTAAGGTCTAATTCCTCTTTGGCAGAATCAATAGCTTTAATCACTTCAACAATTCCTCCACAATTTCTGAGTAAATCAAGACAATCAATTATTACTTTTTCTTTTTCAGCAATATTAACTGGGTGATTATTCACTAAAATCTTCTTGAAGCCAAAAAATTTGTCTTTCTTTATGGTAACAAACTGGATTTTTATCCCTAAAAGATTCATTTCTCTTTTTCTTTTGGTAGTAGCCACAAAAACGGTTTTGGAGACCTGCTCGGTGAAGCCATAATAGTTAAGAGCCGACCAATAAGAGATGTAGTAAGGGCTAATTAGATTAGAAGCGATGATGAATTCATGTTCAGTAAATTCAGGCTTAACGCCTGCTTCTAGTGGAAGGATTAGGTACTTCCCTCTGCTCAAACGAAAAAGCCATTTGTTTTTTGTTAGGTCATGAAGAAGCTTGATTGTGGAAGATTTTTTTTCTTTGAGGATCTTTACTGCATCATTTACTGTAAAGATAAATTTATTTTTTTCTGCCAGTTCTGAGAGCAATCTGGAAGATTTTTTCCCCATTCCTCCTCTTTCAATTTTTTTTGTCATCATTATTACCTAATAAGTAATGTTTGTTACATATAATATATAAATGTTTTGGTTGTTTTGTGCCAGAATATTAAATATGTTTAATCCTTATAAATTTTACTAATTTATCAAATATATTAATGATAAGTTTGATATATAAGTTATACCTAGCTATTGGTTAGTGATGGAAGATGACTATAACACAACTATTTTCAGCGGATGCTTTCCCAAAAGATGCAAGAGTTTTGATAGAAACAATATTTAGTTTAGAATGTAAAGTTTTAGAAGAAGTTCAATTTAATGGAATGTATCACGATGCTCATTACCATATGCCCGTGATAAAGATTATAGCACAAACTAGAGGTGTGTATAGCGATAGCATGAATGTTTCTTCGTTGGGTATATTTATGGAAGACTACATACGAGCAAGAGGACCCATACCTACAAAATGGCCCAAAGAATTTGGCGAGGGTTACGAATTACGATATGCCCCAGTCTACGATTTTGTGGCAGCTTATGGAGAAAGGAAAGTTCAACCCCAATGGGAGATAATCCTCTCGTGTAGAAAAAAAGGAATCAATTTTTCTTTAGAAAGAGCGGTTGTAAATGCAGGACTTTCTATGGATGCGATAAGACTTCAAGAAAAGGTTGTAGAATTGAAGAGAGAGTAATTTTACTGTTTGTAAAAAGCGAGATTAAATAAAAATGAGTAATCTCTCCAGCGGATTTGAAAGATTTGTATTAGAATTAAGCTTAGCTTTTGTCGGTGCTTTTGTCGGCATTACCATTCGTACTGAAATGTACAATCATCAAAAGATAGACGAATGTAAGCAGTCATTAACTTTTGTTGACGTAATTGTTTACCTTTATGAAGCAGTGCCGTCATAAGGTCGAGCTTTATCTAGAGTAACAGCTAACTGACAGGAGGGTTGCCTCACAAACTTTTACTAAGTTTGATTAAAGGTGGTGCGACATAAAGTCCCACAACGCGACTCTCTGTAATAGAAGCAAGGTCGCGCCAGAGGGCTTCATACCCTCTATTGCATACCAGATGGACGTAACCATCTGCCGGATGATGTCAGTTATCGATTAGCTATGCGAGAAGCTCGAAGATGGCACTGCTTCAACAGTGCGAGAGTAGCATCTTCAAAATTC
>JAGVMW010000037.1 GCA_020053615.1 archaeon
AAGAAAAAAAACTAATCTTTACTCTTCCTGCGCTTCTTCTGCAGGAGCACTGCCACTTTCGCCGCCGGCAATTTCCGAGCCTTTCTTAATCAACTGGACATTCTCTGCCTTCAAGCCTCTGTCGCCTTCAGTTCCGTCAAACGAAACGATATCGTTATCCCGGATAAAGGTTCCTTGTGCTAGTCCTGAGAAATGGACAAAGTAATCTTTTCCATCCTCTCCGCTAATAAAGCCGAAGCCTTTCTTGCGGTTAAAAAACTTTACTGTTCCTTGCATTTTTCTTTTCCTCCGTTTTATATGTGCATAGCATCATAAGGTCAAAACCCAATCTCTTTGCAGGAGCGAGCTCGTTGCGGGGGGACGCCCCGTACGGGGACGCAGAGCAATCAAAGTTCTCATCAAAGGTTTTGAAGATGCTATGCACATACTGTTTTATACCAATATACTTACAGAAGAAAGAGGTACTAGGTGCTCTATAGCCCTGTTCGGATACTATACAGATACTAGATACTCTTCACTCCGAGTACTCGGCTTTATTCTTCTAAAATGGGCTGTTTTTATAAAGTTTGTGGGGGAAAATTAGGAAAAAGAAGAAATTAGATTTCTTTGGCACATTTATTAAGTTATCTAAGCAAAGTTTATATTGTAAGCTGGAGTTCAGGTAATGGTGGATAGCGCGATGATTAGGTGAACACCAACTCCATCATGGAGAACGGAAGTAACTGCTGAGCGCCCATAAATCCCTCTGAACAAATAGGAATTATCAACCATGAAACTAACCAAATACCCCCAATCGTGTTTTTTAATCGAAGTCAAAGATAAAAGAATACTTATCGATCCCGGAATTCTTGATTACGCTTCAGAATGGCTGACTAAAGACTGGACTAATATTCATCTCATCTTAATTACCCATAAACATCAAGACCATTGTAATCTTTCTGCTTTAAAATATTTGGTGGAAAAAGGAGCGATGATTTTCTCTAGTAAAGAAGTGCAAGACGCATATCCTGAATTAAGAATCCATATCATAAAACCAGGCGATGTTCTAAATATTCCTGGCGGATTAAAGATAGAAGCCACTTTGGCCGTTCATGGCTACATCCCTGCACTAAAAGGCAAAGAAATCAAAGATAATATTGGCTTCATCGTTGATGATGGAAGTACAAAAATTTATTTCACCAGTGACACCATTAGTTTCCCTAACGAATATAAATGCGATGTAATTTGTCTGCCGGTAAGCAATCATGGGCTGACTTTTGGAGCAATTGATGCTGCGATGTTCGCTAAAGAAACTGGAGCTGACTTAGTGATACCAACTCATTACGACAATCCAAAATATCCGGTGAATTTGGAAGAAGTAAAGAAAGTATTTGAACAGCAGAATGTTAATTTTAAGATAATGAATAATAGAGAAACTAAAGAATTATGACTAAAATATTCATCATCCACGGTTCGTACAGTAATCCAGCAGAGAATTGGTTCCCCTGGTTGAAAACAAAGTTGGAGAACTTAGGACTAGAGGTTTTTGTGCCAAAATTTCCTACACCAGAGCATCAATCTTTTGAAAGTTGGATGAAAGTGTTTGAACCTTATTTGCATCAGATAAACGAAAAAACTATTTTTGTGGGGCATAGTTTGGGGTCAGCATTTATTCTATCAATTTTAGAAAAACTATCGTTAGCTAAACCAATAAAAGCTTGTTTCTTCGTTTCCGGATTTGTAGAGCTGTTAGGAAATCCAAATTTTGATTCAGTCAACCATACTTTCGTGGACAAAAAGTTTGATTGGGATAAGATAAAACGTAACTGCAAAACATTTCAGGTATACCATTCTGATAATGACCCTTACGTTGATTTATCTCATGGAGAACAACTAGCTAAGAATCTTGGAGTGAAGTTATTCGTTATTCCTAATGCCGGGCATTTCAATACCAAAGCAGGGTATACTAAGTTTGAAAGATTGTTAGATGATATTAAAACAGAACTTTAATCCTATCCAAACGTCTTCTTATACTCTGTATCCTCTTCTTCTATCCGAACTTTATCCACCGCTTTCTCAAAGTCTTCCTGAGTAACAAAACTTCTGCCGTTGCGGATAGCAAAGTAGCCTGCTTCAGTGCATGCAGCTCTTATCTCTGCTCCGCTGAAATTCTCCATCAGTTTAGCCAGTTCTTTGGGCTGGACTCCTTTCAAGTTCATCTCTTTAGAATGTAATTTGAATATCTCTGCCCTGCCCTCTTCATCCGGCAAGCCCACTTCAATCAATCTATCCAATCTTCCCGGTCTAATAATAGCATTATCTAAAATATCAATACGATTCGTAGCCGCAATAACCTTTACCGTATCTAACGGCTTAAATCCATCCAATTCTGCCAGTAATTGCATAAACGTCCGATTAACTTCTCTTTCACCCGAAGTTCCGTTCTCCATCCTAACTGAAGCTACGGCATCAATCTCATCAATGAAGATAATAGTGGGCGCTTTTTGTTTAGCTAATTCAAATATTTCCTTAACCAACTTAGCTCCCTCTCCGATAAACTTCTGCACCAATTCTGAACCAACAATTTCAATAAAAGTAGCATTAGTGCTGTTAGCAGCCGCTTTAGCCAGCAAGGTCTTACCAGTTCCTGGAGGCCCATACAACAAGATTCCTTTAGGCGGCTTTATTCCCACTTTCTCAAACAGTTCTGGACTTTTCAACGGCAATTCAATTACTTCTTTCACTTCTTGGATTTCCTTTGATAATCCGCCGATATTCTGCCAGTTTTCTTTAGGCTTATCTAAAATTATAAACTTCTCCACATCATAATTATCATTCAATTCAACTTTCTGCAGAATATTAAGAGTTTTCTGGTCAACTAACACAGAATCTCCTGACTTTATATGCCGGGCATCTTTAGTAACATAACTATAAAATTTATTTCCGTTAGTTAGTCTAATAACGGCTCGATCTCCTTTCACAGTAGAAACATCTGCTACTAACAACGCCGGCTTCTTAAGGCTGGTTAATTCGGTATTAGTATTATTGTATAAATCCCGCAGAGTAGCGCTCTCTTCTTGTACTTGTCTTAATGATTCTCCTAAAATATCATTTTGTTGTTGTAATTGGGTTAAGTATTGAGCTAACTTGGGCTCTTCTTCTGGAATTTCTTCTGCTTCATCCCCAAAACTAACATTACCTGAAAAAACCGGCTTAGAATCGTATTCTTTCTCCATTTTATAGCGAGTGTATTATTTTTTTCATGTTTACATTTCTGCAATAAGCGAGCTATATATGAAAGAATGAAACTAATAGATACATTTACTTCATTCTTTCAGTTTAGTGGTAATAATGGTTTTATTTTTAAAGTTTATGACGGAAAAAGGAAATATGGGTAGTTTAGAAGCACAAAATTTATATTGTAACAATTTAATTCCTATTTTAAAACGAGTGATGTATCATGTTTTGGTTCAAGAAAAAAGATAAATTTGATCAAGAATCCAGCGCTTTAAGCTTAATTCAGGGAGTTCCCGATGGATTTTTCCGCTGTAAGAGCTGTAATAAAGTCTCTTCTACGACACAATTTGAAACTACAGTCTGGGAAGGGAAAGAGTTCCAGTATTTATGCAAGAAATGCTTCTCTGAGAAAGGAGAGAATAAAACGGTTGAAACTCAGGAGTAGCCGGAAAAGAAGCCTTTTACGTGGGAAAGCCGATTACGGAAGATGATGTAAGCTATTTAGAAAATTTCAACCCCACGACAAAAGTTGCTGATAAAACTTAATAAGCCCCTGACGAGATTTGCACTCGCGATCTGCTGATGTCTGTTGTGCTTTTCGGCACTTCATACAAGTCAGCCGCTATAGCTACTAAGCCACAGGGGCATTAAATTGTTTTTTCTTAGTTGTTAGGATTTATAGTTTTACGATGTTTCTTAATCGTGCTGCTGAGCAAAGCGAAGCGCA
>JAGVMW010000047.1 GCA_020053615.1 archaeon
AAACCTCCTGTGTCTCCTTTTTTGTTGACAAAACTAGAAAAGTGAAGGGGGTTTATACCTTTTTCTATTTAGGGATTATGTATGCAAATGGACGGGCTCACTTAATCACTTCAGAGATAAATATTTAAACAAATAATACTTTGTTCCTACAAAACAATTCAAAGAGGTGTCAAAATGGTATTTTGGGGAAATAATCCAACAAAAGATATTCAAAAGATGCAGGAAACAATTATGGCTGCAAAAGGAGAAGAGCTTTCCGTATTAGAATTTATGGAAACAGCCACTAAAGAAAAAGATAAGTTTATTGCCGCTATCCCCCATAAAACTCCGGCGCAAATGAGCGCTTATGCCGGTTATTTAATGGAAATTATTGAATTTCAGCAGAAGGACATAAAAGGAATAATTAAAGAAACTCGCTATTTGGAAAGAAGAGCCCGTAGCCGAGCATTGAGTGGTTCTAGCACTGACAAAAAGGCTATCGCTTTATTTCAAGATTTAATGGATAAAGTAAGAGAATTGGAAAAGGCTCTAGAAAAACAGTATGATGCTTTAGCTATAAATCATTATAAAGTATTTATTGGTCATCGTGAAGAAGAAAAGAATATTTCTATTGCTTTTAGCCAGATTGTACACGGTTTAGAAGCACTAATCCCAGAGTTGGAAAGAGTTGAATTGACGGCAAAAAATCATCGCAGTTTAGGCTATGCCATGAGTAGCCTATTAACCGGAATTGTGGTAGGATCATTCCTTACGGTGGGAGTGCCTACCTCAGCTTGGGCCGCTACCGGAAGTTCACCTGCAGATACGGTCAATAAAGGATTAGGTGCATTGGAATTGTACCTGCATAAGCTAAGTCAAATCGGAGGTAGATTACCACCTGGAACTACTGCTGTAGCTCTAGCTGGATTAGGCGCACTGATGGCTATTCTAGTAATTTGGCGAAAAAATAACTCTAAAAAAATGGAGAGAAAGGCATATGAGGAACAACATAAGAGATTAGGAGAGCAACGTGCAAAAGAAAGGGAGTTTAATATAGCAATCGTCAAAGATTGTCATCAAATATACTTGGATTTTCCTAAGTACATCTCCGGCTTAACTGTTGAAGATAACGGAGTTACAACTGGCGATTTGTACGGTGACGAAGAGAGAAGAGTAAGTAAATACGTCGCTGAGGAGATTAGCCATGGAACCAAAGTTTCACCTGCAAACCAAGTGAGTGTGGTACACGGTTACTTTAAGGTAGAAAAGTCAGTAGAATTTACCAAGAAAGAACAATATAAAGTTCCAGGAGAGATGCGTATGAGGTCGGACTTTGATATGAGTATTAAAGGTGATAAATTTGAAACGCGTGACGTACAGCATAAACATTTGGGTTATGGCGTTATTTCTATTGATGTAGTTCCGATTATTAAAGAGGATGGGTCTGGAACTAAAAGTTATTATTGGATTATTTTTGGCAGTTTCCAACAGACTGGAAATAGTTGGGGAGGCGGGAATGTTAAGTTTGAATCAGATATTAAAGAAGCCAAAAATGTTAAAGAAGCAATTTCAACCGTAGGAGAGGTTTTAGATTCACTAGCTTATAGGATTCCTACCAAAAAATAACTCCCTCAAGTCAGATTATCAAATATTTTTTTGTATTTCCATTTATCAATATATCTTGCGGAGTAATCACTGACTTTTTTAAGATATCCTCAACTTGGTAATATCCCTCCGTTCCCACTACTTTTTCAATAGCTGCATCTGCTGAAGGATAGCTTCTTCCAAACAAATTGTAACCCCCTTTGTTATAAAATTCTTTTATTTTTCCCATAACTTGCTCTACAGAAACATAATGATTGGAAAGCCGAATTCCGACTGCTTGGTAGGCTTCATCTACTACCTCTGAACAATACAATTCGTTTGTTCCCGGCGCCAAATGGTAATCGTATTTTACTGCTTTCTTCCAGCGAATTTAAGAAAGCCGGCAGTAAGCATATTGCAGCAATTGTCTTTAAAGAAGACCCCGGCATAGTAAAAGATCAATACTTTGGCGAATGGGCGCAGAAGGGCAAGCCGATAAAAATACAGTTTGGCTGATTGGTTGGAAAATAATGCTTTGATTATTATTCATATCCAGAATTATATGTCCTTCAGAATAGAAAAGGTTATAATAGACAGTTTAATCTGAATTTCTTAAGTACAATAATTGTATTTGTTTAGCATCTTCGAAATCCTTGACGTTGACCCGAAGGCGCTGTGTTCCCGTAGGGAGCAACCCCTCACGACGCGCCAGCTCTGGTGATTGCAGGAATTTCGACCTGATGATGCTAAACAAAAAATAATCAACTTAAACCAAAAACGAGGTAATTAAAATGGATGTAGAACGAATACAAAAAATTAATGCTATGGCTTTAGAGCTAATGAAGCAAGGTCTAGCTGCAGATAGAGAAGACGCAGTAAACCAAGCAGAAAGAATTTTCAGGTCTCAAGGAGCAAATGAATATTCTTCTCTGAGAGATACCATGGGAAAAGTAGAAGCAGAAGCCACTATGGATTCACAACCTGGAGCAAATAAACCCGCTTTACAGCAAGATGAAGTACGGCAGATAATGGAAGAAAATACTAAATTCATGGTCAGAAAAATAAAAGAAATTGAAGAAAAATTGCTAGCATTGGAACGAGATGTAGTTTCCATTAACAGCAAGATGACTTATCAACGACCATCAGCTCCGGTCCAAGCCCCTGCTCAACAACTAGGAACAGGCGAAGTTGTTTCTAACCATCCTCAAATTGTGAGAGGAGCTGGACAGCAGGTAGGCAGCAGCCATCCTAGATCTGGAAACTATAATGACGCTGACGTGTCTATCGAAAAGTTCTTCTATATGGGACGGAAGTAATTGACTTCTATTTTTTTATCTTCTTTTGATTAAACCTCAGAAAAGTATTTAAGAAGAGTTGTAAATTTAGTTTAATTATGGAAATTTACTCAACCAAACCAGTAACAGAAATTAGCACAGAGGAATTTCAATATCTGATTAAAGGAAAAGAAGTAATAATCTCTCCTCATGCAATTTGGCATTTAAGCAATCACCAGAGAAAAGTTTTTAATGTAGATGAACTTATTAACATAGTATTGAGGGAAACTCCTCGTAAAGTGTATCTTCAGGAAAATGGGAGATATGCAGTTTACTATCGAAAAAGCGATGGTTATAGAAAAATAATAATCGAGATAAGGAGTGATAAAACAATTGTAGTCACGTTTGTTGACACAAGTGAAATCCCGAGATGTAACTTGTAAAATGGCTGAAAAACATTTGGACGGAACTGGAAAAGGAGAATTTTTGTATGACTTCAATAATGATATTTTAATGTTTAAAGTTAAAGATAGAGATTATAAGATATCTGCTGAATTCCAAAATTTTGTTGCTGACATTGATATAGAAGGATTCGTCACTGGCGTAAGAATCTTTGATGCTTCTAAAGTATTCCGGATGGACAAATTCACATTAAAAAATATTGTAAACTGGGGATTTGAAACAATGGTTGAAAGCGGAATGATAACGATTAGATTAACCTTTACCAGTAAAGTAAGAAACAAAGAGGTTCCAGTTGAGAATTTCACCCAACAGTTGACCACTTCATTAAAGGGGTATAATCTAATAGATTCTTCGGTTGAGTGCGGAGTAGCTTAGGTAAGTTCTTTTATATGGGAAGGAAGTAGGTTTATTATTTGTTTTACTTTTCTTTTGATTCTCTAAGTTTTAATTTCACAACATTTTAATACGCCACTTTTTATTGCCAAAAACAAATGAAAACTCCCAATCACCGCAAGCGGTGGGGTATCACAAACAAATGGAAATAGAACAAGTTGATATAATTGTCTTTCCGGATTGGTGTGGTGGAGACTACTTTGAGCAATATCTAGATCCCCATAGTGGAGAGAAAAAGTATTTCAATACCTTCGCTACTCCTGAACTCGCGGATAAATGGAAAAAAAGAGCAGATGAAATCTCTCGAGATGAAAGAAGATTGCTTATCCACATTCACGAAGAACAAAACACTTCCGGACGTTCATACTTAATAGATTATGTGAACTTTATTAGGAAAACTTTAATCGCCACTAACCAGCTAATGGAAATAAATGGCTATTTCTTAGATGAACAATTGGCTACGGCTACTAAAGAAAATCCAATTCATCTTTCTCTACAACCAAGAATTGTTGGGTATGGACATCATCGAGGATGTTGTGTACCAGAATACGGAAGAAAAACTACCTCTTTATTAGGACTAGATACTGATTTATTTGTGGAAAAAACTGAACTTTGCGTTGGCGATGACTTGGAAGACAGGATGGAACTGTTCTACACTGCAAACCCGACTATTTTTCAACATTACTCTGATGAACGTTTAAATCAATTAAGAAAGCAAAAAGCTTGGGATGAAACAAAAACGATAATAGACGCACGAAAATATCTCTTTGTATATTGCACTGCAACCCAAGTGCAGGAAGCAGCTAAAGCGGCTACCTCTATTGAAGACTTTGAAGACAAAATTGGTGGCAAGTTCAAAGGATTTGACTTTTTACAAGATTACTTAATGCTCTGCCGAAACAATGAAGTAAACCCGTAATTAACCATTAAAACCTCCCTTTCCTCCGAAAGGTTTAAATAAGAGAGTACTACTTTATAGTAAACGCACAGTATATTTATGATACCAACATAGCGGTTTAAGCACAACCGGTGCGTTTACTATTAGGAGACCCGCAGGTCGAGTTTATGTTAGCGCACTAACATTACGAGACAGCGGTCGAGTTTAAAATAAAAACAATCGGGGTGGAGGAAATAACATGAAATTACACTTAGGCATAATTGGTATATTTGGTATATTATTAGTATTGTTAGCTGCAATGGTATCAGCCAAAGTAGAGCTGTCTAATGCCAATGAACTAGTTATCCCAGTTGATTATGGCGACTTGAATGACAACGATAATGAATTTGTATTTGAGAATCACAATATAATTTTAAAAAACACTGGAACTGCTGCTGAAAATGTAATCGTGAGCATTACCGGATTGAATTCTGGCTACACTAATTTCAAGTTAGATGGAAGCACTACTTTATCTAAAAACATCACCCTTAACTCAGATGGAACCGAATCAATAACCATCTCCGGAGAAATACCAGTGGGATTAGATGTCGGGAAAACCTCTTCATTTGGAAAACTTAATGTGGGCAGCGATTCTTTTGATTTAACTGCTGAGATAGAATCAATGTTAGAACTAAAAAATATTTATGTATTCATCAACGATATCAAAGAAAAAAACTTAAATGACGAAGGAGACACAATTTCTGATTTAACTCCTGGGGACAAAGTAGAACTGCGCTTCGGCTTGGATAACAAGTTTGATAACGATTATAACGACGGTGATATCGATGGAACCATTACCATCCAATTAGATGATTCTGATTTTGGTGAAGATATTGATGAAGATATTGACTTCACTTTAGGCGCAGGAGACAACACTGGTGAAAGTGATGGGCCCATGTTCAGCTTTACCATTCCCAGCGATGCCGATGAAAACGATTACACCCTTGAAATTACAATTGATGCTGACGATGACAACAATGCAAATTATGAAATAAATTGGAATATTGATATTAGTGTAGACCGAAAAAGTGATGATGTAAGAATTGAGCAGATGCAACTATTGCCGGCTGAAGTGAGCTGCTCCCGCAAGTTTGTGCTTTCCACCAAAGTAACCAATTACGGTAGCGACAGTCAGAAATATGGTTCGCTTAATTTAATCAGCTCTGACTTGGGAATCGACCAAAAATATGATTTCACACTTGATTCTGGAACTTCCAATAACAACTTTGCCATGAAAGAATACACTGGTGAAGCAAAAGCTGACTTAGCTCCGGGAACATATACCATCACCGGAAAAGCATTTTACGATTATACAACTATCAGTGATTTGTCAGAAGCTAAATTAGTGGTAAAAGAATGTGTTAAGCCGACTAAAACAGCCAGCAATGTTACTGAGAATAAGTCTGCGGAAGTAATCACTAGCACCATTAACTTAGATACTAAAGGAGCTACTGCAAAACCAACTACAACTGCTCCAGCAAAGACCGCTGCTGCAACCACTAACGCTCCAACTACTGATGGAAACCAATTGTCTTCAGCGGTGATTGCCCAGATTATAGAATCACCTTACAGCGCAGATGATTACATCTTGGCTGGATTAGTAGTAGCAATCATATTGATGTTAGTGTTGATTGTGTTATTCATAGTAGTACTGCAGAAATAAAACTGCCTGTTTTTAATATAGGAATAGGTGTGCACAAAGGGGTATAGATGTTCTGTGATTAAACTAAAATTAAACCTATGAGGTACACAAAATGAAAGTAAAAAATACGTTATTGAGTTTGTTAGGCGCAGGATTAATTTATACGGGATGCGGAGAAGAGTTCAGCTCAAAGTCTAGTTCTAGTAAAACTGATGTGGTTAATGCATCAGTAGATACTGCAGTTGATACTTATGATACTGGAATTGATACTTTCAAGAGAGATATTGTGAAAGCTGATACTGCTTATGATACTAGTGTTGATACTCACGAAGTAAAAGTTGATACCCACTTAGACGCAGTTAAAGACGTTCTAGGATTAGAAGCAGAAGTTAATGAAGCTTACACTATTGAAACTACGGTAGATACTTACGAAGTTGGAGATGCAGAAGAAGAAATTAATGCTGACGTTTACCAGCCCGTTTTCTGCCCAGATTTAGATAAAGACGGATTCTTTGGAATTATAGCAGCTGGTGGGGAATGTTATGCTCCTTCTGGTAAAGATGGAGATTGTGATGATAATGATAAGTTGATTCATCCAGGGGCATTAGAATTATGCGATGGAATTGATAATGGTTGTAATGGATTTACTGATGAAGATTTACCAAACCAGTCTTACTATACTGGAGCAGCGGGAACTTTAGGAGTTGGCGTTTGCACTGGCGGGATTAAGTCTTGCCTGAATGGAACTTGGGAGATAACCACCCCTGAAGTAACCCCCTCTTTAATTGAGCTGTGCGATGGAAAAGACAATAACTGCAACACTTTTGTGGATGAAGGGCAGCAGACTAGCACGTTCTATTTCGATAATGATGGAGATGGATTTGGGGATTTAACAAAATCAATTGTGGGATGTACTGCTGTAGATGGCTCGGTTTATTCCAATGGTGTTAAGGTACTAAATTATGTAAATAAAGATGGAGATTGTGACGATGGCAATAAATCAGTTTATCAGGGAGCACCGGAATTGTGCGACGGGATTGACAATGATTGTAATAGCAGCGCTGACGACAATGCGGTGTTCTTAGAGTACTTCTTTGACGGAGACCAAGATGGCTATGGAAGCGGAGAAGCAATTAAGTCCTGCGCTCCTCTCTCACTAGGAGGCTATGTAACCAAGAATGGTGACTGTGATGACCAAAACCAAAACATTAATCCTGATATTCCTGAAGCCTGCAATGGCATTGATGACAATTGCAATGGAAGCACTGATGATGGATTAGAAGAAATGGTAGCGTGCGGCAAGAACGGGAACGGCACGCAAAAAAAATCCTGCACCAATGGCGTGTATGTAATTGATCCAAATTGCACTGACCCGGATGAATGTGTAAAAGATGAAGAAAAAACTTGCTCTGGGGGTGGCCCCCTGAAGTGCACGCTGGAAGAAGGGATTTACAAATTTACTCCGAGTGGAAGCGAAGACACCGGTAAATATCCTGATGGGATAGACAACGATTGTGATGGGCAAACTGATGAAAACTATTTTGTGTTAGTGCCTGCCGGAACTTATATCGCTGGATGCAATTATCCTGCTGAATGTAATTATGCCGGCAATCCCGTACATGAAGTAAGCACACCGGGATTTTATATTTCTACTTTTGAATTCACCAAAAAACAGGCAGGTAAATCTGGCAACTTGCCTGAAACAGATGTAACTCAAACCGAAGCTGAGAATAACTGTATTTTCATGGGTGGAAGACTGCCCACTGCCGATGAATGGGAAATAACGGCTAAAGGTGGCAAAGCGGAAAACATTTATCCTTGGGGATTGATGTATCCTTCCTGTAACCTCACTAATTTCTGGTACTGTGAGGCGACGGAACAAAAAGTTGGCTCCTACCCTTTAGACAAAAGCTCTTTTGGAAATTACGATATGGGTGGAAACGTTTCCGAATGGACTTCTACATTAAAAGGCTTGTCTGGTGTCGCCAAAGGGGGAAACTTCCAGGACACGCCGGAATATGTGCTGGTGTACCAAGAACGGCTTCAGAACCCTGACCAAGATGATCCCACGATTGGCTTCCGCTGTGTACTAGATAAAATAAATTAATACTCTACAAAAATAATGAGGTAACAAAAATGAAACAAATAAATAAAATCTTTACTGTAATAGTAATGTTGCTATTAGTACTGCTTACCGCTAAAGCGGCATTAGGGGCAGTAGTGATTAATGAAATTATGCCTGATCCCAAAGTAGTATCTGATGCTAACGGAGAATACTTTGAATTATATAATTCTGGAGATGAAGATGTTAATATCGGTGGGTGGACCATTAAAGATGAAAGTAGTGATTCTCATGAAATAACTAATGATGGAAAACCATTTTATATCACAACATACTTGGTGTTGTGTAGAAATGCGGATAAAAACACTAATGGTGGAATTGACTGTGACTACGAATATACTGACGACTTTACTCTGGGTAATTCTGATGATGAGATAATACTCTTAAACGTAGATGAGGAGGAGCAAGATAGAGTAGAATATACCTCGGCTTTTCCTTTTGCTAGCGGAATATCCCTGGAATTAACCGATTCATCTTTGAACAACAATGTTGCCTCCAGTTGGAAGAAAGCTACTTCAACCTATGGAGCAGGAGACAAAGGTACTCCTGGAAAATCCAATAATGATGCTCCAGTGATTACCGGAACAATTGGAACTTTAGCATTTACAGAGGGTGTTAAAAAGACTTATCCTTTGCCCGTCTCGGTTACGGTTAGTGACCCTGAAGGAGACGCTTTCACTTTTTCTTTAAGTGGTAGTAAGCCTGTCGGAATGGACATAAATTCAGAAACCGGAGCTATTACTTGGAAACCCGATAATAACATTCCCGATGAAATAAAAGATATTGAATTTAAAGTGGAAGACAAATTTGGAGCAAGTGCAATTCAGAAATTCAATGCTACGGTTAAACCAGCTCTGGAGATTATCGAAGTTAAAGTTAATG
>JAGVMW010000035.1 GCA_020053615.1 archaeon
AAGATTTAATGAGAAATACACTGAAAAAAATGGGGTGAAAGAATTAGAAAATGGTCCAATAAACAACCCCTGGTTGAAATTTACTTTTTAGACAACCCCGAAACGACTTTATTCTATCAGCTCAAAACCTCCGCAAACATTTATATACCAACTCTCTTTACTTATTCCTGAAAAAAGAGAGAAAAAGAGATGGACTACGAAGTTAATTGGGTGCATATGAAGATACTGATAGGTTTCCTGCTAGTTAGCACTTTATTTGGTTACGCGTTCTATTCAGGTTATGTTAATAATTATGAAGATAACTCTTTAGTTGGATTCGTTGTCTTTGATGGGGGAACTAGAGTTAGCACCGATAAACTGTCCCCAGAATTAGTACAAGAAATACAATCGGGAAATAATGAACCAAAAATTGTAGTAATATTAAAAGATACTATAGAAACTACCTCAATTAACTTGGAACAACGTAAAGAAGCTATCCAAGAAGTGCAGCAGGAAGTTATTGCTGATTTGGGAAGCAAAGTTGAAGTGTTAACCCCGGAAGAAAAGCCGGAAATAATTGCCACCGATGGAACTGCTTCAGAAGAAGAATTGAACATCGGAATTGCTCAGGAAGCCTTACCCGAAAGCGGAATCATTGAAATGCAGGAGCAGGAAGCCGATTTTGAAGTGACCCAAGAGTTCTCTACAATAAACGGGTTTGCCGGAGAAGTAAAAACTGCTGAAGCACTAGCAGAACTAGTAAATAACGAGAATGTCGAACAAATTCTGTTAGATTATCCGGTTGAAGTGAGCTTAGATCAAAGTGTACCTAGAATAAACGCAACTAATGTATGGGGTCTTTCCATCAACAACAATTCTATCGACGGCTCGGGAGAAACAATTTGTATTGTAGATACTGGAATTGATTACACTCATCCGGCTTTGGGTGGATGCAACCCTTTAACTTATCAATTAAGCGGAACAGTTGCTAATTTATCGGTACCGGTGGAATCAGCTCACCCTTACACCGACAGTATGGATTACACTTGGAAGATTAATGTTTCTGGATATACCAATATAGCCATCCATTTTGCTAACTTTTCTTTAGAAGCGATGCCCAGCGGAGGAGATACTACTGACAGAATCTATGTTTACGATCAAAACAACAATACCCTAGCAATCTACAAAGAAAGTGATACTGATGTCTGGACTCCGCAGGGGGTTGGAGACACTATTTACGTGCGCTTGGTGAGCGATGGCTCAGTTACAGGTTATGGATTTTATATTGATCAAGTGATTAACGGCACTACCAATACTACAATGAATTGGAGTTCATGCTCTAAAGTTATTGGAGGATGGGACACTTACAATAACGACGCCGACCCTAAAGACGACCATGGGCATGGAACTCATGTAGCTGGAATTGCTGCTTCTACTAACAATACTTATCGAGGTGTAGCTCATGGTGCAAGTTTAATTGCGATCAAAGCGTTAAGTGCAGCCGGAGGAGGCCATTCTTCAGATGTAGTAGCAGGAATGGATTGGTGCGTGCAGAATGCTTTGAAATATAACATCTCCATTATTAGTATGAGTTTGGGATGCAGCGGAGGCAGTTGTGTGCATTATCAAAGTTATTGTAATGGTGATTTAACTGCTAGCGTAGTTGCTGCAGCTTACGCCAAAAATATATCAGTGTTCATCGCTGCTGGAAATTCTGGATGGACTGATGGCATATCTAACCCTGCCTGCGTGCAATATGCTATTCCAATAGGCGCGGCAGATGGAAGTGATGCTATAATTTATAATCGAGGAACCTTGCTTAATTTATTAGCTCCGGGAACAAGTATTGATTCTGCTACACTTAACGGTGGCTGGACTTCGCTAAGCGGAACTTCTATGGCTACTCCGCATGCTGCTGGCGCGGCAGCTTTGTTCAGAAAATATTGGAGAATAGTATATGGAACTAATCCCACACCAGCACAGCTGTTAAGCAAGTTCTCAACAACAGGAAAGTTAGTCGGAGATGCTGCTGGATATGGATTGAATTTTTATAGAATAGATGTACTTGCAGCAGTTAAACCAATCATTAACTTTACTTCCAGCGTGAGTGCTAATGGAAGCATTATTTCTGTGAATAATTTGTTGGTCAATGTAACTTCAGATGTGCCATTGTCTTATTCCAGATTAGAATGGAGCAATTCAAATGGAACCCTCACTAACTACA
The DNA here is from genome assembly GCA_020053615.1 of archaeon. GTDB lineage: Archaea > Nanobdellota > Nanobdellia > Woesearchaeales > GW2011-AR9 > JACRPH01. The sequence continues at coordinate 2,204 of JAGVMW010000035.1, forward strand.
CTCTCATTAATCTTTCTTCAACCAGTTTTTACTACAACTTAACTGGGCTAAGCAATGGAATCTACACTTATCGTGTGTACGGAAATGACAGTCTAACTGGAGCATACACTGAAACCAGAACCGTAACCATTAATTATACTGCAATATCAATTCCTACTCCCATACAGCTCACAGTAGCTTCTCCAGCAAATAATACGTACCATCGAACTTCATTCGCATTAAATATCTCTTTAAACTCAACCAATTCCAGCTTAGCTAATATTTCATCTTTAACATATAACTTTACTAACAGTTCTGGACTAAATGTATTAAGTAATTCCAGCGGAAGTTTAAACACCGTTAATTATTCCATCAGTCATCAGATAATTGTTGCTGGAAATCCGTTTGAAATTAGCGCAGTTCCACCAGGGCAAAACAACAGTTTAAGTGATGGAAATTATACTTTGAGCATTATTGCTATCGATACTTTAGGAGGAAATAGTAATACGCAATATACAATCATGATAGATACTATTGTTCCTTCAATTTTAAATATAAATTATACCTCTGCAACATTATACACCAATGAAAGTATAACTTTTCGAGCCAATGTAAGCGATTTGAACTTGAATTCATCTAAAGTCATATTCAGCTTGAATTACAGCGGCAACTGGAGCAATTATTCCATGACTTTGCAGAATAATAGTTTATTCAATTACACCTTAGCTGCAAATACATTTAGCGCTAATACTACGTTTTATTATCAAGCGTATGCATATGATTTAGCTGGAAACCTCAATTCATCTGGAGTATTTAATTTAAGTGTGGTTTATACAAATATAACTAATGTTACATCAAACACAACTTCATTGATTAACAATATTACTTCCCCGCGAATTAATGAAACAGTTATCGAGGTAGGAAATACTACACAATTTAATGCCACTACCAATCTTACTGGAAACTTAACTTATTTATGGAGCTTTGGCGACGGCACTAATGTCACCAGCTTATCAGTTAATAAACAATATAATGTTACTGGAAATTATAATGTTACTTTGAATATTTCAAATAATTCCACTTCATCAATTCTTAATTTATCAATTACTGTAAACGATACTCAAGCCCCAACAATTACTTTAATCAGTTATTCTTCTACGGTGCATCTAGGTAAAGATAAAACCCAATTAGTCAATGCTACGTTGTTTGATTATTCTAATTTGTCTTCAGTTAAGCTGTGGTATAACGCTACGATTAAAAACGCCACCAGTTCAGCTAACAATTCTTACACTTGGAACATTAGCAGTTTAAATGTGGGAAACAATTCATTTATTATTGAAGCGATTGATAATTATAATATTACTCATGCCAAGAATTATACTTACAATTTTACGGTAACTTCTTGTTCAGACGGAATTAAAAATGGAGATGAAACTGATGTTGATTGCGGTGGTTCGTGCAGCGCATGTGCAGTAAATACTACTGCAACAGCTCCTACTTCTGCACCGACACCAGTTAAACCAGTTGAAACGCCAAAGAGTGCAGCAAATACAGTAAGCACTGCTGCTGTTCTCGCTGCTCCGATAGAAGCTATACAAAAGAATTCTACACCGGTAAACTGGACTACTGATTTGAAAGCCAGCGAAGTAAGCAAGCGGGAAAAAGCGTTGTATATATTGGGTGGAATATTGATATTTCTATTAGGTATTTATGCAGTTATTGTAGGGAGAAGGTAAAGAAAAAACTAAAAAACAAATTAAAACGCCAACAACTTAATCTTATCCTGATTAAATCCAACTATTACATCGCTGTCAGTCTGGATGACTGGAACTCTGCGCTGACCAGTTAAACTGATAACATGTTCTACCAGTTCAGGAGTGTTAACCAAAACTTCGTCAAAGTCAATATTCATCGCCTTTAAGTAGCTCTTAACTACTTTACATTCAGGGCAAATTTCCGTGGTATAAATCTTGATTTTCATCTGCTGAACGAAACCTAACTTCTATTTAAAGGTTGTTGAGAACTAAGAAGTTGTACTGCGTTGCTGTTGGCAGAGATTAAAATGTTTAAGAGACTTTGTAAAAGTTAAAAGTTACAATTAAAAGAATCATAATCTAAAATTATTCTAAGAACTACCTTTATGTTGCTTGGAGCTTTCTTCTGCGCTTGGCTTTCTTAATCTTCTTGCGTTGCCATTTCCAGCGCATCTGCCCTTTTTTCTTCCATCGGCGTGAACTTCGTTTCATTATGTTTTTGGAAAATAAGCAAAGGCTTTATAAAGTTTTCTTATTTAACTGAGAATTTAAGATAAATAGAGGTGATAGAACATGATTATTACAACTTGTGGAAATTCCACTCAAATAGCCCAAAAACTAGCTAAAAAACTTAATGCCAAGTTCTCTCCGTTAACTATCGCTTCCTTTCCCGATGGCGATTTATACCTCAAGTTCAACTGCGACGTAAAAGGACACGAAGTAGTTATCGTCCAATCATTCCAGCCGCATCCCGATCAATCATTATTTGATGTAGTTTTCGCCGCAGAAACCGCTAAAGATTTAGGCGCAAAAAAAGTAACTCTCGTAGCACCGTATTTAGGCTATATGCGGCAGGATAAACGCTTCAATGCCGGAGAATGTATTTCCAGCCGAGTTATGGCTAAACTGCTCAACAATTCTATTGACAAATTAATCACAATTGACCCGCATTTGCACCGCTACAAATCGCTGAAAGAAATATTCAAGATTCCTGCCATTAAGCTTACCGCCAATCCGCTAATTGCAGAATACATTAAGAAACATTTCTCCAAAGAAGTAATTATCGGTCCTGATTGGGAATCATTCCAATGGGCTGAAGATATCGCTAAACACATCAAAGTTCAAGCAACAGTACTAAAGAAAACTCGCTTTTCCTCCCGACACGTAGAAGTTAAGATGATTCATCCGGTAGATATTCGAGGGAAAAATGTAATTATCGTAGATGACATTATCAGCACCGGACATACTATTGCCGAAGCAGCTAAAGATGCCAAAAAGAAAGGCGCAAAAAAGATTTATGCTTTAGGTGTGCATGGATTATTGGTAGAAAACGCCATGGATAAGCTGAAAAAAGCCGGAGTTAATGGGGTAGTAACCACAAATTGTATTGAGCATTCCAGTAACAGGATTGACGTAACTCCGTTGATAGTGGAAGCGTTGAAGAAAAGATAAACAAATTAATTTTATTATTTTTACTTCTTATGTTCTAGTTTCGGTTTCTGAAACGACGCTTGAGGCATAATCTTCTGATACTTCTCTTTCATTTCTGCCAGAACCCCAAATTTATGTTTGAGGTCTTCTATATTTTTGCAATCAACAATCATAGCATTAAGCTCTAAATCAATCGCATTATCTACTGGAGTGATTTTGGCTTTAACTACTTCTTTCTTAGAAAACAGCTTGAGTATTTCTTCCATCTCTGCTTTATTCTTAGCAGTCCACGTTTCCCGGCATACATGCAACTGATGCTTTCCTTGATAAGTCTTAAATAAAATTCCCATTGTGCCTCTAAAGTAAACGCTGACTTATAAACTTTGCTTAAGTAAAATGTGCCCCGGCCGAGACTTTCTAACCGTTACTAAACGTAACTTGTTTTTGAACTCGGGTCCCTACATTTCTTTTAACTTAATTAAAAGTTATCGAAAGTGTAGGATGATAGTTTGTCCCTCATTTAAGAGTCCGGACTACACCACCGGGGCGTAATTAGGATAAATTAGCACCTGCTTTAAAAACATTTTGGAAAAGTATGAAATAAGGAAAGCTCCAACCTGGTAATACTTCACTATTCTGAAGCGTGGTGAGCATCATCAGGTCAAAATCCCTGCGATTATGCCATCGAGAGTGACAGGGGGAACTGTCCCCTACGGGGA
>JAGVMW010000080.1 GCA_020053615.1 archaeon
GTATTCCCTTTAGTTAGTTTCCACATAATAATCACCTCAACTGAAAGAAAGGAGAACTACTATATAAAAGTTCCTAAATTAAAGAGATATGCTATAATATAAATAAAATAAAAAGTAAAAATTAATTTTTCTTATATATTCGACCTGCTGGTCTTCTAATATCATAAACTCGACTTGCGAGTCTCCTAAATTCGACTGCGGTCTCATAATGTCGCTAACGCAACATAATCTCAAATACAACTTCGCATTTGAGAAATGCGTTTGATATATACCAAATCTTTCTCTTTGACCGGTTCAGCAACTTTCATCCCGATAACCTGTCCTTTCTTAGCCGCACTTACCTGCTCATGTTCTATCTGCATAGAATATACTTTCTGCACAAAACTTTTTCCGTGCCCTAAAAATTCTATGGTATCTCCTAACCTAAGCTCTTTCTTAAGGATTACTACAGCTACTTTTATTTGGTCGTAGAAATGAGTCACTTCTCCTACTAAGTTTAATGGAGTTTTTCTCTCAGCTATGGTGGGAATTACTGGTGCAGGCTTTTTTATTAACTTTATTGACTTCTTAACTACAGTTTTAGCCTGTTTTTTTACTGCTTTCTTAAGGAATTTCTTCTTAATTGCTTTTTTAACCTGCTTTTTTACAGCCTTCTTGGGCTTAGATGCTTTTACCGACTTCTTTTTAATTTTCTTTGCCATAAGCTTGGAATATTGCATAGATTTAAATTCTTTACGGAATGAGCTTAAGTTGAGCTTATTTAGGATAGGTTTTCCTCAGCCACCATTTCTTAAAGAAAGGAAGAGTTAAAGTCGACAAGATAAAGCCAACTGCTGGAACTAATGCATTCAGCCAGGGAGCAGGAGCATCAATCGACCACAAGAAGAACACAATCACTAAATAAGTCATCATCGCAATGATAAAACGTCTGGTTTTGCTGGTTTCCCAGGCTTTATCTGTTTCAACTCTTTGATTCCGTTCTGTTATACGTTTGATTTCTTCTTTCATGTTAAACAAATATCTTATCACAAATATCCTATCCCACCATCTTCTCCATGAATTTCTTAGGATCACCTGCTTTAACTACCGCATGAGCTAATAACACTCCTTCTGCGCCTAAAGCTAACGCATGCTGTAAATCTTCTCGAGAATGAATCCCCGCTCCGCACAATACTTTAGTTTTAGGGCTTACGCTTTTGACTACTCTTATTGCTTTAGTAATAATACCGGCATCAGCATCTACTACTGAAACGTCTCCCCCAATCAATTCTTCCGGCTCGTAAGCGATATAATCTGGATGGTATTCAGCGACATGTTTTACTTCAGAAATGGTAGATGCGCAGACTAAAGTGATTAACCATTGGTTTTTACACAATTCTATTATCTGACTTAATTCTAAGAAAGGAATTTTATATTCTGAATGATTTAGAATAACTCCTTTTACTCCGATTTCTCTCAATTCTGAAGCAGGAATATGTCCGGTATACGCGCCTGAAAGCACCCCATCAGCATGCTGGGCGAAAATCATTAATCGAGTTTTGTCAGCTACTTCTTTCGTGGTTAATAACGAAGGAGCTATGGCTAATTGGTAATCTTTAGATTTAACTTGAGCAATTTGTTTAGCTAACTCTAATGCTTTATTTCCGGAGGATTCAGGATACGTTTTGAAATTGATTAAGATTAATGGTTTCATGTTATTATTCTTTTATTTCTCCTCTTTTACTTTGTATTCGACATCGATAGCCTCATGCTTACTTGATTTAGTTGATTTCTGGATAGGTGCAGTTGTTTTTATACCGGTTGCCTTCCTAAGCACACCTAAAATTAATCCAATAACCACCAAAATAATTGCTATTGGAAGAAGCAGAATTATAAACCCAAAAATAAGAAGCACTATCAAAATAATTATAGCTAATCCAATCAGTCCAAAAATCCATCGTTTAATTCTTACATCTATCACGCTTTTGTAAGTGATAACCTACCACTATAAAAAGGCTTCCCCAGCATAAAGTCTGGATGAAGATAATGAAAGCTATTTTAATGAAAAAGTCTAACGGAAAGGTCTGGATTAATAACGAATCTGATGGAAATTGCCAGTTTCCCTGCGGAAAGAATATTTCATGAAAAGCGGTGAATGAAGAATTGAATGAGATAACTGAAAAGAGTAAAATTAATCCAATTATTGATACGATACTTATTCCACCATAAAGAAGCATTTTGGGAAGAAGTTTGCGTTTGAATCCATAGATTAGTAGAATAAAACTTAACACTAGACTTACATAAAATATTTTATCTGCAGTTGACATTACTTTCTGTACATCTTCCAGATGTGATAATTCTAACGGAGTATAATTTTGAAGCAAAGTAACGGTATTATCATTAAGATAGCCTATTGTGTTCTCTTGAGCTATAGTTTGAGGAAAAAAGAAGAGAGTAGTGTGGTAAGAAAAAAGAATGGTCAATACCGAAAGAATAACACAACATAAGATAATTATCACCCAATTTAAATCAATTTTACTATTTTTCATGTGCAAGCTTCTCTTCTACTGCTTTTTTAAACACACTCAGATGTAACTTCATTTGCAGTTCAAGTTTCTTCCGATATGAATAACCTACCGGACGACCATAATAATGAATCCCATTGCGTTTAGTTCTTATTTCCTCCAAGAAATCCCAGTTCAGTTCAAGTTCAGAATATTTGCTACATAAATAAGCAAAAAGACATTCATGAGTTCTAGTTTTAACTTGAGCAAAATACGTCAAAGCTTCACCAAATCCGTGTAAAGCATCATAATAAAGCTTGAAAATAGCGTTCCACTCTTCACTGTCTTTAGAAGCTGCTTTCGCCCATTTATCTGCAGTTTCTAAATCTGCTCGTGCAATATTAAATATTGATTTGATTAACTCAACATCCAATTCTATTAATGGAATAAACGACCCTTCTATTTCACATGCAGAATAAATATTATACAACGTTCTTTCTTTATGCATATGGTTTAACCTCCATAAAATCTAGTTTTCCTTTAACATGATAACCATTTAAAATATTTCTTAACAGCGCAGAGCTAAGCTGGGACAGCTCCTCTTTATTATAAGCAAATACTTGAATCTCGCGATGTAACTTTTTTCTGAATTTGCTTTGGTTTAATTCATTAGCATCACCATATATAAAAACATCTATATCACTATCAGAATGCCAATCTCCTCGAGCAAAGCTGCCAAAAATAGTTATATTCTTTGCATTAGGAAGAGAATGCAAGTGGCTAAGGAAACCAGAAGAGTACAATTGTTCTAAAGCATATAACTTTTTTTTACTGAGATAATTTGAGTTTTGATAATTAGCAATGTAATAGGGCATCTGCTTACGCAATTTTATTCGACGTATAATCTTGTCTTTTACCAGCTTTTTAAGCCATTGTTGAGCCTGTGGACGACTAATTTCTGCCGCATTTAAGATTTTTTCAAAATGCCAATGTTTAGTCGGCTCGTTGAAGAACAGGTTTAATATTTTATATTCTTTGTTCATGGTTAAGTTATTTTAGTTAGGGTAATACTAACTATTATTTAAATGTTACGGACAAAAAAGATTAAAATATTATAAAACATATAAAAACAATATTTACTGTCAATCCTATTACTTCTGGTGGTCGTGCCCGCATTGGCATTCATGGCCTTCTTCTTCGCAGTCGCCATCGCCACTACATTCTCCGTCACCACAGCAGCAATCTTCTTCATCTTTCTCTCCATTATCCTTCTCTTCTTCGTCATCCGGCTCATTGATTCCTATCACTTTAACTTCAAAAGTAAGATCTTTTCCCGCTAAAGGGTGGTTTAAGTCTAATACAACTTTATCAGTTTTAAGTTCAGTAATTCTTGCCGGAAGATTTCTTCCTTGCGGATCTCTCAACATTAATCCCATGCCTACTTTTGGTTCTGGTTTAGCGGGAAGCTGAGTTCGGGGCAATTCTACTACTAATTCTTTTCGAGTTGGACCATAGGCTTCAGCAGCAGGGATGGCAATGGTTTTAGATTCATTAAGTTTTAAGTCAGTAACTCCTTTTTCGAATCCAGGAATTACTTGGCCTTTTCCTACGGTAAATGATAACGGGTTTCTTCCTTCTGAAGAATCGAATACGGTTCCGTCATTTAATTTTCCGGTGTAATGTACTTTTATTTTATCTCCATTTTTTACGGGGGTTGTTGGTGCCATTAGTTTTCCTCCATCTAATCTTTTTTGTATTTGTTTAGCTTCTTCGAAATCCTCAATGTAAACATTGCAAGAGCGACATCTCCGTAAGTCGAGTCGTTTCGCTCTGCTCACTCGTGAGTTGCTTATCAGCAACAGCCATCACTCTGTCGCTTTCTACGGTGTAATTGAGTGGATTTCGACCTGATGAAGTTAAACAAATACCTTTTTTCCAGTTTTGATAATTATATTCTCCTGTTCCTTGGGTGATTTCTTGTGCAAGCTGGTCTAAATCATTACTCATTAAAGTTCTCTCTTTACTAATGCACTCCCCAAATTGTTCTGAGATGCCTTTTTCTACTCCTATAGTTCCGCCTGCGCAATACCATTGTACGCACTTTGAGTCATAGCCATGTAATTCTAACAGTGCATTTTTTCGGGATACAATCCACTCCAATTCTCCTGGTAGGGGGATATAATTACCGGTTTTATCGTCTGATGAGCGGCATACTCTTTCCGCAGATACGCGTAGAACTCTAAGCCTATGGTCTAATTCTGAGGGAAGTCTTGGAGCTTGAGCTGCTACACCCCAGACTAATGCAGACATTAATCCAACTGTCAATACACCATTAATATAATTTGACATTTTTTCCTCCAGACATCCATTACCTCTATCATATGTGCATAGCACCTTCAAAGTTATCGTCGTGAATACAGTTGGAGCTATTTCCCCGTAGGGGGCATCCTGTTGCGTAGCAACATTAGGAGACTCGCAGGTCGAGTTTACCCAATTACGCTCTCGACATAAACTAGCTAAACTTCGACTTGATGGTGCTATGCACATACTTTCTTACTTAAACCCAGAATAAGGCCAGCTTTTAAAGTTTACCAAATTAAATACGTCTCTGCGGTCTTCTTGAACAATTCTTTGTATAGCTCTAGCTTTAGATACATATTCATAAGCTTGTAAAGTAGTGTCCCTATCAGATAAACCCAAGAAACTTTCAGCACGGGCTTTTTTCATTTCTTTGGTGATTCCATTATGTCCGCGGTTATAACCCGCTAAAGTCAAGTCCCATTTTTCGTTTATACTCAAATCCGGAAAAGCGTTTTCCATTTTTTTATTTATCCATGACAGATGAAAAGAACCGCAAGTTAAATTGGTTTGGGCATCGTATAAGTCGTCACAATCTAAACCAGAGATTTTTTCAATAAATTTAGCAGTATCAGGCATCACTTGCAGCAATCCCTCTGCACCGGCTTTGGAAGTTAGTTTACGATCTCCGGCACTTTCTACCATCATGGTAGCTAGAAGTAAGTCTCTCGGAATGTTGTACCCTTCAGAGTATAAATCAAGGTATTCGCCATATTTTTTTTCGGCTTGAGCTATTTTTTTTCTCATGAATCCATTTTTAGTATATTCATCGTAATGCTCTTTAATTCGGGGAGGTAATTCGTCACCCCAAGAAGCGATTGGTTGATTAAAAGTGATGTATTCTGGCTCTCTTCTCGTTCGTTGTTCTAAAGAATCTTCATCAATGGTGCGAACTTGGGTGTGATTATCATTTAGAAGAGTGGTTTCTTTAGCAATATTAGGTGTAGAATTAGCTAAATCATATAACATTACGGTTGCAGTTAAAGTAGGAACGGTTATCTTAATCCAGTTTGAAATAGGCATTTACTCTTAGAAACGAAGCGTATTTATAAACTTTTGCGAGATTACTACAGAGGAGTAGTTATATCCGTAAAATTTAAATAGTAGCTTGATTATCAGCTAAAAATGAAGCACAAATCAATCATTTCAGCTTTTTCTGTACTATATGCTCTAAGCGGATGTGGCAAAGAAAAAGTAAAAGAAACTACTCCAGAACCAACCATAACCGAATTAGAGGAAATAGTTATCTCAAGTAATACTCCGCAACCAAAACATAATTTGTTTGATTTAATAAAAGAACACCAACTGGAGACCAAAACCACCGGAAATTTTTTCCAGTTCGCTGTCCCTCAAACAAGAAAAATCGCATTAAATAATGGATATTTACCTCCCACGATTGCCAATCATGCTGCAACTCAGGATGCACGCCCATGGTTATACAACTCGCTGAGGCCTTTTCTGATAAATCCTCCGGAATTATTAGAAGGAAAGATATATCGGGAATCTTCAGGCGATTTAAACGAAGGGTGTAATAAGCAAGGCGCTTGCGGACCTTCACAGGTTACATTTAGCGGAATGTGCACGGCATTGAGTTTATTATATTCTGATACAAGTAATAGTAAAAGATTTAGAGATAGAGACTCATCTAGGCTCGCAAAAATGAGAGAGACACGATTGATTATAGATATATTTACTTCTGGTTATTTTTCAACTTTGGACCAGATAATTTCAGCTATTAATGATAAACGGAGCTACAACAATAAATGGATACCTGTATTAAATAAAGATGAAACTGCTCCCGGTGGGGAAAATTATGAAACATTAGCTAGTGAAAATAAAAAATTACGTATGACTCGAGATATGATTCGAGAGGGGTATTTAGTATCTAACAATACTGCTAAAGAAGCACATAATCAGTATAAAGCCGAGTTAGAGAGAATAGGGGGAATGGTGCTGTTAAACAAAGTTGTTAATTCTGATATTCCTGCACCAGAACCGTTTTTAAGTCAGCAAGAACAGATGATTTGGCAGATGTGGGAACTTACTAAAACAGCCCCTTATTTAAATATACTTTTGGGAGATATTGCTTTGGCTTATGAAATTGATTATTATGTTGATACTCATTCCAAAAATTCAATTAGGGAAGGATTGATGGCATATAATCAAGGAAGATATGTGTATGAAGAAAGAAAAGAAATGGTGAGAATATTAGGCGCTAAGAGAAAATTAACTCCTGCTGAAAAGAAAGAATTAGAAATTGCAAAGAGATTAATTGGAAGGTCAGATGGTTATCAACTGGGTATAAGCGCTACTCGAAGAAGTAACGTTAGTATCAACGAAGCATTGTATGGCGATGGACAATTAACCTGTAATTTTACTAATGGAACTATGACCTGCAGCGACCCTAAAGCTACTTTGAAATATATTAATGGGAGAAAGAAGTAGAAAATGGCAAACAAGAAAACCGTAAAACCGGATCTAGCAATCCAGAAAGATGTAGGAACAAAAACATCAGACGGAACTACATTAAAAAATATTTGGTTAGAATTGCCGGGATATTGTAATCTTGCTTGTTCGTATTGTTATGCGGAAGGAGGAAAACCAAAAAACGTTGAGAATCTGCTCAGCTGGAATGATTATGTGTCTATACTTGAACAAGCAAAAGCTATGGGTGTTGAAGATGTTGGAATCCCAGGGTCAGGTGAACCATTGCTGCCAAGAAACAGAGATTTAACATTTAGAGTATTAGAAAAATGCAGAGATTTAGGATTTTATGTAACTTTATTTACAACCGGAGAATGGATTGACGAGGAAATAGCCAATAGACTTTATGAGTTACCAGTTGAAGTAATGCTTAAAGTAAATTCTTTAAAACCGGAAGTTCAGGATGCTTTTGTAAGTGATCCTAACAGAGGAATAAAAATCACTGGTTACGGACAAAAAAGAAATGATTCACTAGAATTATTGATGAACAAAGGATTCAATGACGAAGAAAAGTGTATGAAAAAATATAATAGAAAAAGTAGAATGGCATTAGTAACTTCAATAATGACCAGTTGTGAAGAAGGCCCTACAAATTATGAGGAGATGGCAGATCTGCTTAGATATGCAAGAGAGAACAATATTATATTTGATGTAGATTCAATATTGAAAAGAGGAAGAGGAGCAACTTGTGATTTATGTGAAGAGGATCAAAGACTGAAAACAAAATTGCAAGAACTTCAATCAATTGATAGAGAAGAATATGACCACAGATGGGAAATAAGTCCGAGTTATATCGGAACCGTATGTGATCGGTTTTCATATCATATGTATATCAATCAAAATGGTGATATAAGACCATGTATTGGTGCGATGGATGTAAACCTCGGAAATGCAAAAGAAATCACTTTGGAACAAGCATGGAATACTCCAGAAATGAAAGTAATCAGAAGCAGAAACTACAGAGGTAAATGCGGAGAGGAGTGTGCAAACTTTTCAGAAGTGGATGAGGAAAGAACAGCAGAAGCAGGAACTACCAAGCATAAATGTAATTCATGTTTAGGAAGAAGAACTGAAAACCTAACCAATGAATGGTTGTTGGATAAACAATATGTTTCAACTATTGGATGCTGGAATCATAGACCAAGAAGAGAATAATAGAATTATTTATGCTTAAATCCTAGAATGAATCAGCCGTGGCTATTCATTATAAAACTTAGAACACACCATACTGTCCTTGCCGCCACGGATGACTTTCAGGCCCATCGGCTTAAAGCCAAATTTCTCATAGATTCTTAAAGCATAGGGATTACTGACAAATAAATTTGCCCTAAAAGTTCCGACGCCAAGATTGGATAAGTAATCATTTACATTTTTAAATAGTATTTGACCATAACCGCGATTACGGAATTCTCTCTTAATATTTATGCCGGCGACCCATAGCCCTTTCAGATTAGTCTCTTTCCCCACATCTTCGTCATCAGGAACAATAGAAGCAATTCCAATAACTTCGGATAGCGATGAGTCATAGAGAACAAATACACCATAGGGAGATTCTAATTGCAAAGCTTGTTTTATAAATTGGGTAAAAGATTCTCCATCTTCAAAATCTAATTCTCTGGTAAGCGTTTTTATCCAACTAATCGTCTGATTGTAAATCAAAACATTTTCTTTTTGCGTTTTTTTTAAGTCCAAAAATTCTAAGACCATATCATCCTCCTAATAGCATATCTCTTTAATTTAGGAACTTTTATATAGTAGTTCTCCTTTCTTTCAGTTGAGGTGATTATTATGTGGAAACTAACTAAAGGGAATACA
>JAGVMW010000014.1 GCA_020053615.1 archaeon
TCATTTTTGGCTAAAAAACAGTCAAAGAAGAAGAGTTTAGACCAAACTGTCAAATACTATTTTCCATTCAAAATAATGAAAAAGTGTCAAACTTGGGATTTAACAATGATATCTTTATCTACCAAAAAATTAAAATTTCAATTATTTCAAAATCACTACCAATCCAGCAAACAAATTAAAAAAAATCTAACCGGCTAAACTGAAGCATCAGCCGGCGTTTTAAAATAAACTCCAACGGTCTCAAAGTGGGGTGATTAGGCTGCTTTCTTTAAAGCAACACTAGTTGGAATGTAACTTACTTCTCCCTGAGGAGCGAATGAAACGTAACTTTCGCTTAAAGGCTTATCTTTAATTTGTCCATACTCTCTCAGCACGCCTATAATCTTATTCTTCTCATCGATAAATTGTCCTTTATGTTGTGGAGCATATTCGAAGAAAAACTCTCGGGTTAAGCCTTGTTTACCAAATTCGGCTACTTTTCCCATACCTAGCTGTCCGTAAGGAGTTCTTTTTATAATCAGCGTCTTAATCCCTTTATCTTGCCTTTGATTCAGCGCGTAAGCCATTAATACGGCGCTGGCAGTTTTAGTCCCAACTTCATAAACCGGCATACTAGAATCGGTAGAGAGAAAATCTGACGGAAGACTATTCTGGAGTAAATCATCTAAGTCTCCTTCATAATTATTATTAAACTCACTTTTAACTCTGGTAATCTTCTGTTTTTCAGTATTATATAAGAATACGCTATCAGGATCAGTTTCGTCTCTCAAACGACATACAAATGCATCTATGGTAGGAACATCTTCAGTTTTCTTTATTCCGCTTTTACGAGATATTCTTTCCGATGCGACATCTAAAATCTTGTCACCATCATAGACCAAATAAACTCCATTAGCATGCGGATTTTCGCCTTCCCCTTCGAGCAACGCTTTTCCATCATTATCACATATGTGTCCTTGGTGGTAATGTTTCAATGAATCTTGAAGATTAAGAAGGTGATATCTAATCGCTGTCTCAAAAATGTTCTCTTTAGTAACCCCTTTTGTCATAACAACTAGTATACTAATACCTATATTTAAAGATAACTATCTACTTATTTTAACTTTCATCCGTTTTTACCGTAAAGTTTATTAATAAGTTAAACTTCTCCATAGGAAATGCGAGGGTTAGACAGTGATTTAGTGTACTTGGCTTCTGAGAATGCTAGGGAAAAGATTAAAGATTTGTCTTTAGTACTGAAGAAAAGTTCCCCCCGTTTGAAGTATACGCTTAAGCTGCTGGAGCGAGAAGGAGTCTTATACAATCCTTATACTGTTTTTGATTACTCTTACTTTGGTTTGATGCTGTTTAGGGTTTATTTTAAAGGAGGTTATATCAGCGAAAATGATAAAGTAGAGATTATAAAGAAGCTTCAGGAAAACCATTATATTGTGGCAATGTACGAACTTAACGGAGAATTTGACTTAGCCATCGAAATTGAAGCTCCCAATCCATCGCGTTTCAATAAAGAATTGAAGAAAGTGGCTAGCTTGATTCCTTCTCTTAATACTTTTAAGATGGTTCTTAATGTGGTTACTCATCTTTATCCGCGAACTTATTTGATAAAAAGTCAAGCCGTGGCGCTTAATGCCGAAACTGAAATTATTGTTGGTGGTGACAGAAGCATAGAATTATTTTCCACCAGCGAAATGATGGTGATGAAAGCATTATTGGAACGTCCTCGGTTGAGGCTTACCCATTTAGCAGAGCAATCTGAATTAAATATTAAAACTGCTTCGTCTATATTACTCGATTTACGCAAGAGAAAAATTATCAAAGGCTTTAAGTTTTTATTAGACGTTAACCGATTGAATCTGTACAAATTCCGAGTATTTTTAACATTACATAACATCAGTCAGGAAAGAGAAGATGAGATGCTGGCTTACTTCCGAGGGGTAAGAGAAGTGGTGCAGGTGAATAAAACTATCGGCGACTGGAATTTAGAAGTGGATATAGAATCTACGGATAAAGCTAAGATTAGGCATTTGATAACTGAGATGAGGGAACGATTTAAAGAAATCATATCTTATTTCAATTTAATTGAGTTCTATCAATATTACGAGAGAGCTTTTCTGCCGAAGTATTTGTTTGAGCAGTATGAAAAAGAAAAGGTGGAGAAGGTAACAAAGGTAGTGCCGGATTTGGAAGAGGAGAAAGTGAATTAATTATAACCCCCTATTTACTCTATATACTCTACATTTATATCTATCCTCTACTTTAGAGCTTTATTTGGGGGTGGAATTATGGTAAATCATGCTAGAATTACGGAAAGTGGGATAGATGCTAAAGTAATTCATATAATTCCGCGCAGCGGAGTGCGAGGACAAGCTCAAATGGAAGTACGCAAAGCAGGAATGCTGGGCTATCGCTGTCCGGATTATGTGCTAGAAGGAAGATTAAAGAAATTGCACGGATTGAGAAACCAAAAAATTATTTCTGCTAGAGAGTTAGATGAGATGTGTTCAGAAGAATTTGACCGCACAGTAAGCGCTAGCCAAAATAAAGAATACCTTGGAAAATTTCAAGAACTTCTGGCCAGGCATAATCATTATCAAGGGTCGCTCAGCAGGGGAGAACAATTAGAAGAGATTTATCAATTGATGGGAGAGTATAGATAGAATAAGAGATAAAGGAAAAAAATGAATTATGAAAAGAACTGAGACAAAGTGTCATCAAGTTCTTCATTTTTTGCCCGCTCTGCACGCTGATTATGCTGGACATTTCTGGTAATTAAGTAACCGTTCCATACATCTTGAGGATACTCTTTAAGCGAGTCAGGATCTGGTGGAGAAAGTATCTGCTTGGTATACACACCTTTAACTTCAGATAGTTTTTGAATTTCTGTTAACTTATCCGAAGGTATATCCACAATAGAACCATATGAATTAATATATTGTTTAACTGTTCCACCTAATCCGGTTACTAAATCTGCGACTTTTACCTCTTTTTCTTTATTCTTAAACATCACCAATGCTTCGATATTAACCATTTTTCACTCCCCATAGATTTACATTAATCCTATCACTTCCTAGAACTTATCCATTAAGTTGTAATTGACGTTTCTTTATAATAATTTCTCTGTTTTTAATGTTTGTTTGATGAATATGCCGTATTGGAAAAAAAGAAAGAATAAAATAAATTATGAATGGCATATCTCATCCAATGCTTTTTTTACTTTTTCGTATTCTGCCAGTTCTGCACGATGGTTATGACAAATTATGGCCCAACCTTGTAAGCGCTCATTCCACATCCATTGAGGATCAAAATAAGGAGATTCTCGCGGCACTCGAACTTCCTCAGCGATAGATTTAGTGTATATCCCATAAGTTGCCGGATGCTTGCTAATTTCTTCCACTCTTTCCGGAGGAATCTTTATAATAGAGCCATATGCTAGAAAATCTTCTGGCTTTCCATCTTTAATAGATTCTTTATGTATAATATAATCTCCCTCTTCCATTACCCCGCCAAATTCAGCCACTAACTCGGCAGCTTCTGCTTTTTTCTGGGGTTCTTTAAACAATACTAAAGCTTCAATATTTGCCATTTTTCATTACCTCCACAAGATTTGTATAGTCTCTATCATACCTCAGAACTAACCAATTAATACTCTTTAAGTAACGTTTCTTTATAATAATTTCTGTTGTTTTGGAGTTTATCTTCCAAACACTCTTTCATAATTCTCCCAAATAATCTCTGCCACTTCTTCCACACTCATCTTCTTTATCTCAGCGAGCTTCTTAATCGCTTCAATTACAAAAGCTGATTCATTATGCCCTTGCGGATAGGGGCTTAGCCATGGCCCATCAGTTTCTGTCAGCAATTGTTTGATATCAACCATTTCTACCAGCATTTGAAAGTGCTGCAATTTTATGATGTTGGCTGGGATGGAAAAATAATATCCTAACGCAGCTGCACGTTGGATTAGTTTTTTATTTCCAGAGAAACAATGCATCGCTACGTGAATTTCTTTATTTTTTATTTCTTGTTCAAGTACATCAATACATTCTTTCTCTGCTTTTCTGGAATGAATGACTACTGGCTTATTTAGGGATACGGCAAACTTTAATATTTTCCGGAAATTTTCTTCCTGTTGGGCATGATGCTCTTTATCCCAATGAAAATCCATGCCAATTTCGCCGATGCCCACAATTTTATTTTTGTTTTTTTTGATAAATTCAAATTCTTCTTCCAGATTAATTGCAACGGTCTGTCGAGGCAATCCCGTTTCTCCTTCAGACAAACCAAGAGCATCGATGGGATAAATTCCTAAGCAGGCTTTTACTATTTCAGGATATTTTTGGGCTAATTCTAAAACCTGACGATTTCCAGGAGGATTTACTCCGGAGCAGACGATAACTTTAACTCCTGCTTCTTTTGCCCTCTTAATGACTGCGTCTAGCTCATCTTTGTATAAAGCATGGTTCAGGTGGCAATGGACGTCGATGAGGTTCATGTCCTGTTTAAAATGTAACTGTCATATAAACTTTTCTTTATGTTGGCACAGTCCAAAAAGTGAGTGATAGCACCATTATCACCACTGCCCAGAAAAATCGAGAGTGATTTTCTGGGCTGAGATGCGATAGTTGCATCTCA
>JAGVMW010000073.1 GCA_020053615.1 archaeon
TTCATTTGAATATGACCTCATAATATAATTGGTTGCCAAAGACAGGGTAGCCGGAGGTTATCGCGTCCTGCAAAGCATAATTTAGGTTATTTTCTTTCTCATTTAAAAATTCTTCTAATTTCATAATAATTGGGTTAATTTTTAATCCGGTTTCAGCGATAATTTGCTTTTTAATGTCCTCTATTTTATTAATAACGTTCTTTTTGACACTATCATAAACAACAATAATATCAATATCGCTTTTATGGGCATAATTTCCTTTGGCAGTCGACCCAAATAAGAGGATAAAATAAGGGATTTTAATTGCTTTAAGCTCTTCCACAAATATTTTTATGGCTTTGTTCCGTTTGTACTCCAATGCTTCTACTCTTTCTATATCAAAATATGAAAAAAACACTTTTACCAGAGTGCGTTCTAGATTAACTTCATAAATTTTTAAGTTTCCTTCTCTTCTTGAATCTAACATCTTCCTATTTTCAAGAGACTTAAGATACTTCAAGAGCGTGTGCTCAGATAATTTTACTGCTTTCTTAATTTGCCGGACATAGCCTTTTTTGTGTTCATAGAAATACTTTAATAGGTCTAATTCCTGTTCCGTAATATGTTGCATTTTATGCATCAACCGTTGTTAATTGTGCAACATTTATAAATCTTTCTGATTTTTCGCATAATTCTCCATAAAACTTAAAAACTTCCTCACAAATACGTTAATTTAAGAGTTATTTCTGTAAAAAGAGTGTGTTAGGTGTGTATGTGAGGACACGATAATGGGACTGTTAAAATGGCTGTTTGGAGAAGTATCTGAACCAGATTCTTTAGAAGCGAGAGTGGAATATTCCGTAGATAAAGAAGTAGAAGCGAGAATGGAGTGTGAGGTCATTAGGGAAGTAGATGAACGGAGAAGACAGGCAAAGGATAGGAAAATTACGGAGAAAGCGATTGAAGTACTTTTAGGGTTTGGTAAATGTAATGATAATAAGGCTCATATTGTTGATTATCAATACAACTATCACTCCTGTCCGTGTGGAGAAATGATTCTCTCGGGGAGTATTACTGAAATTACATACCCTATTTATACTGACTCTTTTAATGATTCCGAGTTGACTGGTGGAATTGAGAAGATTGGTTTTAGAGTGGAGATTGGTGGGGGGGGCTTAACAGTATATCGAGATCATGGGAATCGTGAAAACGTCCATTCGTACTTTTTTTCGAACGTTTTTCCAGATTTGAGTCGTATTTGGAGTAGTATTTTTCATTACTCCAAAACAATTGAATTAAGGGATATTCTAAAATATAACAGTTGGGATAGCATCACCACTTACATTCCCGGAGATTGGGAAGGGCATTTAGATGGACTTTATCACAGAATTCCACTAGTGAAGATGGAGAAAGCAGAAATGTTGACACGTGAACAAGAAGAAAAACTGAGAAAAGAAAGAGAAGACAAAGAACGGAAAGTTCAAGAAGACCAAGAGCGCAAACGTAAAGAAATCGAAGACAAAAAGAAAAACTTTGGACTGTGAGGATACTACATGAGATTATTAAAATGGCTGTTTGGAGAAACATCGGAACCGAATTCTTTAGAAGCAAGAGTGGGGAACCCAGTAGATAAAGAAGTAGAAGCGAGGAAGAGACAGGCCAGAGACAAGGATATCCGCAGGAAGGTTATTGATGTAGTATTGGGATTAGGAACGGTTGAGCCTCATTCCAAGTACCCTGTCCGAGAATATAGTTGTGGTAATTATCGAGATGATAAAATAGATTTAAGATATAGTTATGGGATTACTAAAGATTCCTGTTCAGGTAGTAGTCCAAGAGGGATAGATGAATATGGCGAAGGTTATGATTATCCAAATAGAATAACTGAGCATTTTGAGATAAATATTCGTTTTAATCACGTTGTTTGTTACTCTGAGCAAGGATCTTATAAAAAAGCAGGTAAATATTATTATGACACTCATTTTTCCCCTGATTATTCTCTTTATAGTTTCCCCAGTGATATCACCATCTACACCCCCGGCGAATGGGAAGCACATTTAGACGAACTCTACCACAAAGTTCCTCAAGCGAAAGAGGATAGACTGAAACGTGAACAAGAAGAAAAACTAAAGAAAGAGCGAGAAGAAAGAGAACGGAAAGCTCAAGAAGAGCTAGAGCGCAAACGTAAAGATATCGAATACAAGAAGAAAAACTTCGGGTTGGAATAAATATGACTCAATCTTGGTTAGGTAAACTATTGGGACTGGATTTATTTGGGAATACGCCTGCAACAGAATCTTTAGAAGCAAAGATAGAAGGGAGAATCCGACAAGCTAGAGATAGAAATATCCGTAGGAAAGCTATAGATGTAGCTTTGGAATTAAGAAAAGTAGTGAATGATTCTCCCGAAAAATTTAGTATTGGAAAAAGTAAAAGACAATATAAAGATGATATCGTGAATATAACTTATGATTACAATAGTTATTATGATGTGACAGACGGGGGTTGTGACGAAGGAGATACTTGGAGGTCTGAGAAGCTCAATTTAGAAATTTCTTCTAATTCTGAAGTCTGTTACTGTGAAGAGTGGTCAAAAAAATGGAAATATGCGTTTCATAGTGCAGACTATGACGTTTTTTTGGCAAATCGCGAAAAGGATATTTTTCCAGACACACATTACCCTTATGGTGAAACTTATGGTAGAATGAGCAATATCACTATCTATATTCCCGGCGACTGGGAAGCTCATCTAGACGAACTCTACCGCAAAGTTCCTCAAGCTAGGGAGGATAGGTTGAAACGTGAACAAGAAGAAAGGCTAAGAAAA
>JAGVMW010000156.1 GCA_020053615.1 archaeon
TGAGATGCAACTATCGCATCTCAGCCCAGAAAATCACTCTCGATTTTTCTGGGCAGTGGTGATAATGGTGCTATCACTCACTTTTTGGACTGTGCCCTTGGTTGGCTACCGCTCCGTCAATGCTTTCTGTGGGAAGTAGTTTCTCCTCTTGGACGTCTCCTTTGATGAATTGTACTCTATCTTTGTATGGCAGCGATTCTTGCCTGAATTGTTCCCAGTAAGACAAGAGAGGAGCATTATCAACATGAGCTAATAATTCTTTTCCTGAGTCTTGATGAAATTTGTACTTGGCTGCATTTATCATGCCTTCTGAAATTTCAACTCCAATAACTTTGCTTTCTGGATGCTGGCACAATAATTCTAAAGTGCAGATGCCTGTGCCTGAGCCAAGATCTAGTAGTGTTTCTCTTTTTTCTGAAGATAAATGCCTGATTAATTTTCGAGCTCCAGTTCGGTATATTGGAACTATTTTTGGAGTAGAACGTTCAGAATCTATACATAAAGTTTTAGCTTCCTAAACATCATAAGCAATACCTTTGCCTAAGTCTCCATCGTAAGGATTTCCCACGTTAGTATTTCCGGTAAATGCTGCTGGTTTTAAATCATCATTTTTAGCCATTTTTATTCCTCCAAGAACATCCCACCAAGAGATAACAACGCTTTAAAAGTATTTTTAAAACTTATGCAACTGCTTCATACCGTATTTATCAGCCACTTCCACACCGGCAGAATCATAATTTTTTTACCTTCTTTAATCAATTTTTCTTCTTGGTCATAAGTTAGAATCATGCCTTCTGACAGATTAAAGTAATCTAAAGCATCTAAAAGCCCTTTAATCTCCCTCTCACGGCTATTCTCATTTAATTCCCAGCAGACCTGAATGGCCTGAGTTATTCTTGTCCCTTCTTTAATTATAAAATCGCACTCTTTTTTTTCATTAAAGAAGAATACTGTTTTTTCTGTTCTCTTTAATTGCCCCAAAACAAGGTTCTCTAACAAAATGCCATTGTTTGGAGAAAAATGCACCGATAAAAAAGTAATTAATCCATTATCAATCAGATATACTTTTTTTGGTCGCATAAGTCTCTTTTTTGCAGAATAAGAAAACTCTTCTAAAGAATAGACAAAGAATGCTTCTTCTAAATACTTTAAGAATAAAGAGATAGTTTTTTTGCTTATTTCTAATTGTTGATTTTTGAGCATCTTTTCGAATCCTGTAATTGAGAAAATCTGGGTGGGATTATTTATCAAGTAATTCATCAATAATTCTAATATCTCATAATTAGTTATCTTATGTCTTTCCACTAAATCTCGATAGAATACAGTTTCATAATAGCTCGCAGCTTTTTGTTTTTTCTCAGAAGAAGCCGGTTCTTTAATTATTTCAGGATATCCTCCATACAAAAGATATTCTAAAAATAATTTTAAAAGTTCTCCTTTCTTTGAAGTGAACTCAGTAGCTTGGTTAACCGCAAATCCTTTCAGATGAAGAAATTCCGAGAAAGAAAAAGGTGTTACAAATATTGATTTGTATCTTCCTCGCAGCTCTGAAGCAATTTCTTTACTGAGAAGTTTAGAGGACGATCCACTTAGAATGATTTTATATTTATTTTGATTGTGCAATCGGCGTACAAATTTGCTCCAGTTACTCATCTGCTGGATTTCGTCAAAAAAAATGTATTTGAGAGAGGAATATCCCATTTCCAGATGTGCCAAGAACAAATTATCCCATTCTGAATCTTTCACCCCCACTAATCGATTGTCTTCAAAATCAACAAAGAGAATCTCTTCTTTTTTGTGTTCTGTGAGCAATTCATTAATTAATTGATACATTAAGTAAGTCTTGCCGACTCGCCGCGGTCCGATTATTGCTAGGACATCACTGCTAAGCTTGAGAGGTATTTCTCTTTTGGTTAGCGTAGGAATTTCTTTTTCCATCCATTCGGCAATAATTTTCTTAAATTGTTCCATTGTTTCCTCAGGGAAACACTTTTACTATTTAAATGTTTCCTTCAAGAAACACTTTGATACCTGAACCGTTTCCCGGAAGAAACACTTTTAGGGTGATGGCAACACATTATAAAAATAATGCGGACAGCTTACCGGGTTTGCCGCAGCCAGTTACACTAGGCGAGTCGTACTCAAGTGGGGCACTCGCTTTGCTCGACCCCACGACGAAAATAAGTTTGTTAGAGTGTTGATAGAAAAAATAAGGAGGACAGCTTACCGGGTTTCCCGCGAAATGCAGTACACGCCAGTACGGAAGCGTTCTTAACTTCTGTGTTCGAAAAGGGAACAGGTGAACCACGCTCCTATGGCCGTCCAATAGCTTAAATCTGAGCTTTATTTTTAAAGGTTTGGGAAATAAATTTCAAAAATGGACTAATCCTGCTGATATAACAATCTCCAGCGAAAATCTTTATAAATAACCTTCGGTTTTGAATTAAACTATGGAAGCGATTGTATCACATTTCCGCCAAGGACGACATCATCAGAATACTAGACAAGCTATTGTCAAAGTAGGCGATACTGCTGAAGATGCGTCTAATGCTATCGGCAAAACCGTAAGTTGGACTTCTCCTGCCGGAACAGTAATTTCTGGTAAAGCCACTATATTGCATGGGCGGAAAGGCAGTGTGCGAGTATTATTTTCTGAGAAAGGCTTGCCTGGACAGGCATTAGGGAAGAAGGTTAAAGTGGAGTAGAGTTCTGCAAATTAAGGTACTTAGTCTGAAGTTTTATCCAAAATGAGGGGCTATTACTAAACAGTGATAAAAACAGCGAAAGATTTAAATATAAGGACTACTTTTAAGGAGATATGACTCCCATTAAATCCAAAATGAAAGTTGCTGTATTTTTAGAGATGGCAGGAGTGAATAGTCAAAACTCTTTAAGTGGACCTTATGCGGGTGGAAAAACATTTATTAACGCGGTGAAAGCTCATTCAAAACATGAAGTAACTTTTTTTTCTACAAAAGTAACTGATCCAGAAGTTATTCCTTACTTAAATAGAATGAATTACTTTTCTTCATCTGATAGAGAATTAGAAAGCGTTATCTCTGAATTTGACGTAGTTCATGTATTAAATGGCAAGAAAACTGCTTTAAAAATATCTAGAATTACTGGCCAAGCAATTCTTGGTCCAAATGTGGTCTTTAGTATACCTAATCCTACTAAGTTGGCTCCGGAAGTAAGAGTAGAGAAAGCCACGCTTCTTGAAGAAGAGGAAGCAGTTTGTCATAAAGATTGGTCTTATTTATTAACTCCTAATCCTACTCTCGAACCTCTTTTTAAAGCAAGATTTAAAGGAAAACACGACCCGATTATTGCTTTTCCTTATGGTGTAGATACAGAACGTTTTTGTCCAGAGTCCAAGACAATTAGAAATGAAATTGTGTGGATCGGCGGGGGACCGAATCGACCTGGAAAAGGGGCGGACCTTATAGAAAAAGTTGCTGCTGCTCTTCCTAAAGAAAAATGGGTTCTCCTAGGAAAAGATTCTTTATTTAGATATGGTGATCATATACCTCATCTTCAACGCGCCAAAGTCTACGTAGTAACAACTGCCCACGAAACTCAGGGCTTAGCCACTTTTGAAGCAATGGCTTGTGGTGCTCCTATAGTAATTGCCAATTATAAATTTGAATCTAATGATGGAAAAGGATCCTGTGAACAGTCACCTCGTTATCATATCAATGGTGTTACTTCGAAGATTGTAGCTCGGAATGTAGACTCTATCGTGAAAGAAGTCCAAAACTTATTGGATTCTTCACATGAAAGAGAAGAATTAGCTAGAAAGAGTTTAGCTTATGTTAGAGGACAGTTCTCCCTCCAGAGCATGGTAAGACAATATGATGCTTTAATCTCTAGGAAAGCAAAAGAAACTGAAGTAGGAGAATCTCTCTCTCCAATAGCAAAAAATCAGAGAGATAAAGGGAATTTAGAGGAAAGTATTCTTAATTACAAGTTACTGACTGAAAGCGAGCCGTTTAATCCACATCCTCTTTATTTTTTAGGAACAGCTTACATGTACAAAGAAGAACATATTGAAGCTAGACAATATTTCGAGAAGGTATTAGAATTAGCACCCGGTCACACCTCTGCGAGGGAATGTTTAGAAAAAGTTAATAACGTTATTGATGAGAAAAGAAAATGACCTACACTCAAAACGATTACACTCCATTAGAGAACTTAGTAAGAAAATATGAAGTAGATGGCACTTTCGCTAAATCACAATGGCAGAAAGAAGCAAGAGTGAGTGTGATTGTTACAACCTATAACCAACCGGAACAGCTTAGAAAACAACTTTTAGCTTTGTCTCAACAAACTTATAATCATGATTCTATTGAAGTGGTTATTGCTGATGATGGAAGCAAGAAAGGAACGGGCAGCTGTATGGATTTAGTGGCGAAAATGGAACTGCCATTTGATGTTAAATATGTCTGGCAGTCAGATAAAGGGTTTAGGCTAGCTAAAAGTAGAAACGAAGCGCTTAAGAAAGCTTCCTATGAAACCGTTATTAGCATCGATGCAGATATGATTATGAGCCACGATTACGTGGAAAAAGTGATGAAATGGCATTATGCCTCCCAAAATGCAGGGATGCCTTTAATGACCACCCAAGATCGAGCTTTTGTAGAGCCGACCGATATGAATGAAGATTATATCAAGAGACGTGAGTTGCATAAAGTTAAAAGGTCAGTATCAAGACGATTTAAGAGAGATAAAGACTGGCGTCACAAAGATCGCTATGCTGAGACTAATCGGCTCGAGAGAATTCCTAATGATGTTGAAGACCCAACTTACTTTGTTGGCTCAACCATTTCCGGAGGGAACTGTAGTTTTACAAGATCTGCTGCGTTTGAAGCTGGCTTATTTGATGAAAGTTTCCAAAAGTATGGGGCTGAAGATACCGAATTCGGAGTAAGAATGTATGAACATTATAATGTTAAGCTCAGAAAAAAAATGTACTTTGTTCCCGTTGATACTATTGCTTATCATTTAGAACATGGTGGACCGGTTTCAGATAAAGATTCAGAAGAAATTAGTTGTTTTTTCTGGGATAAAGTAAAAAAAGCACGAGAAAGAAAGGTTTTGCCAACTCCTGAAGTATCTGTATACGTGCCCTGTTACAATCAAGAACGATTTGTTGCTAAAGCGGTAGAAAGTATCGCTAAACAGAAAAACTTTGACTTAAGCAAACTAGAGATAGTGATTGGTGAAGATGGTAGCACTGACCGTTCGGTTCAAATTATTCGGCAGCTCCAACAAAAATATGCTGGAAGATTGAATTTGAGAATGATTGGAGATGGAAAGAACCGAGGATTGGCTGAGAATACTAATAGAACTATACAATCCTGCAGAGGAAAGTATATTATGCAGCTTGACGCTGATGATGAATTATTGGAAACTGCAGTAAGCACATTATATTCTACCTTAGAACGAAGTCCAGATGCCAGCCTTGCCTTTGGAGATTGTTTAGACAGAGATGTAAAAACTGGCCAAGTAAAAGCGCATTGGAGCTGTAATGAGTTTACACCTGAATGGTACCGCAACAATCATAAAGCAACCACCCCCGATTTAGTAAAAATAGTAAGAGAGGGTATGCGTATCCATCATCCTAGAATGTTTCGTCGGGAGAGTTATTTTAAAACTGAAGGAGTTAATTCTGATTTGCAGAACGCAGTAGATTATGATTTATATTCAAAGTTAATTGAAGCAGGTAAACCAATTCATGTAAAAGCGCCATTGGCAATTTATAACATTAACCATGGAGAAAACACTACTAACAAAGGTCGATTACAGGCAGCTAATGATAAAGTTGTAAAGCATTATACTGACCGAAGAAACACGAATAGTTGTAAGCGGAAAGAATTTTATGACATAGATGAAAACAATAATAGAGTACGACATTTAGATTATCAACAGCCCAGAGCAAGACAGGAATTATTATATTCCACTTGGGCAACGGAAGAGAACCAGCAGAAGGGAACAAAGTTATACTCCGCTTTAATCTCAGAGTTGGAAAATGTGGTGTCTTTCTTCCGCTGGTGCAAGCCAAATGAGTCGGAAGAGGCATTGAAGCTATTACTGCAACTAGAGCCGGAAAGTCATTTAGGAAGATACTTCCAAGCTACTTTCTTAGATAGTAGAGGTAAAAAAACAGAAGCTTTAAGAGTATTGCAAAGAGTTAACACTCCCTCAGCACGAAGATTGGAAGATATAATTTTACAACAAGGAGGAATAAAAGCAACAGCTTAAAATGGAACCAGTACAAATATTAAGTTATTTTTTGGACAAATGGGAAAATGTGAAACAGCTAGCTCTAAGCACCGGGCTCAGTAGAGGCTTCTATCCTTTAGTGCTTCCAGAATACGGCGACCATCGGTTAATTGATACTTCGCTCCAAGCTACTGGTGTTAAATTAGATCAACTAATAACGGCGAATATCACTAATCCTTCTGTACATGCTTTTGAGGGGCTGATTCTGGATGAAAAAATGGAACATGCTGAGGAAAATGGAATGAATATTGTAAATGTAACCTATCTTAAAGCTGGAGAAATATACAAATTACAATGCATCAGGAAAGACCAGGGTAACCTAAAGAGTTATGCTGCAATTGGTGTACCTAATGCTATTAGTGATTATTCTTCAGATGAACTACAAAAAGTTTATAACGAATTAGAATCTCTTCTTAATTGATGGAACCATTAGTATCTATAATGATGCCGGCGTATAATGCCGAGAAGTACATTTCTAAAGCAATTCGTAGTTTCTTGAGTCAGAGTTACAAAAAGGCTGAGTTAGTGGTGGTAGATGACGCCAGTACTGATGCTACATTAAATATTGCTTTCAGATACGCTAAAAAACATGCAAAGGTGATTGTACTTTCTAACTCACAACACTTAGGGATAGCCAAATCTAGAAATATTGCTTTGCGCCAAGCTCGGGGAAAGTTTGTGGGGCATCTTGATGCAGATGACTGGCTGGATAAAAATGCGTTGAAAAATGCAGTAAAATCACTATCTAAAAGAAATGTTGCATTGGTTTATTCCGGGTATGTGTTTGTGAACAGGTTAAATAAAACCAAACAAAAGATGCTGGTAGATAAAGTAAGGAAAGATAATTTACACCTGTTAGGGTGGCAGCATTTTGGGATGTATCGGAAAGATGTTGCTTTAAACGTGGGGGGATTTAACGAAAAATTAATTACTTGTAGCGATGGGGACTTGTTTATACGTATTGCCCAAAAATATAAATGCGTTAGAATTCCGGTTTATCTTTATAATTATCGTTGGCATGAGAACAACACTGGACATATACGAAAGCATTGTGATTGGTGTAAGAACAAATATTGTG
This sequence comes from archaeon, assembly GCA_020053615.1. Classification (GTDB taxonomy): domain Archaea; phylum Nanobdellota; class Nanobdellia; order Woesearchaeales; family GW2011-AR9; genus JACRPH01. Next base: position 7,361 of record JAGVMW010000156.1, read on the forward strand.
AATTCTATAAAGTCTGGAAAAGGGCTAAGGGGTTCCGCTGCCGGGACCGGCAACTCCTGGGGCACCAACAGGGGGGGGAGCACCAACAGTAGGGCTCGGGGGAGTGAAAGTGGCAGGTCCACTATTTTTTTTCTCATCTTCTATAAACTCATCAATGGAATCAGCTAATGTTCCGCATTGATTAACTAATTCATTTGTATGTGTTTGGATTTCACTAATCTTTGTATTCCAATCTGCAACTAGAGTGTTTGAAGGTAAGTGTGCTACAATCCCATTATTAAATAATTTTTTGATTAAGTCTGCATGAGTAATTAATTTTCTTATATACACTTTATTGGTGTGATGAATGGTAGCATATGCGCTTTGGAGTAAAGTGTGTACTGCATCAATTTCATCTTGAATTTTGTCGTAATGGGTTTTGGCAAGGCGAAGGTGGGTATCATCTTGTGTTCTTAACTTTTTTTCAGCATGTTTGGCTTGAATTTCTATATTAAACAGAATCTTTCGAGCTTTTCCTAGTAGTCGTTCTCTTTCATGTTCATCTCTGGCTTTTTGCTTATCTGCTTTTTCATCATCTTCTCGTTGTTTCTTATTTGTCTTGTGTTTATTCCATCCTTTTTCAATATCCCCTCTTACTCCATCTATTCTTTTTTCCTCATCTCTTCTTCTCTCCCCTGCATCCGGTCCTTCAAAAGTGAAGAATTTAAACACATAATAGGCAAAGAAAATAGCTACAATTATCTGTGCATATTCAACAAACTCTCCTACCGTTCCCAGCACAAAGTCAAATACCATTTAAAATCCCATTCCTCCTACATAATGTCCCATAGATGATAATACCCACAATAGCATTAAGCATAACATTACTTTTAGGAAAATAGTCCCTCTGGTTTCGGTTCCGTCATTCACCCAATCAGTAATATTCCACAGTACATAGCTAATTCCTACGATTGGTCCTCCGATTAATAGGAAAGCAATTGCAGTAGCCCAGCCAGCTCCGGTAGCCAGAATTGCTTCTGCAGGAAGGAATACGGCTGAGATGATGGCCATTACAGCGGCAATAACGATAGCTTGAGTGCGATTGAAGAAGCTTACTGGAGCGCGTGCGGGATCTCCGCTACCCTTTCCAAACATAGTAATCACAGCGAAAAATATGCAGAATACTAAGATTCCTAATAAGATGCGGGTGAAAGCTACTACTCCCTGTCCTCCTGAAATTCCCAGAAAGCTTAAACTGCCAAAGTCTAGTATACGAGCCCAGACATTGGATAAAGTAGTGCCGATATCGGCAAAAGCAAACGGAATAGTTAAAAGTGCCAATAAGGTTAACATCCATCTCTTTTTATGCATGTTGAGAGGAAAAACAGTTTAGGTTTATAAGATTTGTGGGAATGTGTATGTGCATAGCGCCAAACGGGCAAGTGAGCACAAAACTATTCGTAAGACGAGATATGCCATGTCATTATAGTGTTACAGCAAGTCGCTACTATTCATACTGCTGGGCAGGGTGCGAACGAGCTATGCACATACGAGAGAAAAAAATAAGAAGAAAAAACTTAATCTTTCCACAACCTTAGCTCACGCGATTCGGTAATAATACCTTGTACTGCTTTGATTGCTTCTTTTTGAGCTGTTTCTACTGCGCTTAAGTCTAAAGCAGTTAATGTAGCTTTAATGTTGGTCAAAGAAGTTCTCACTGCATTAGATACTGGTCCAGCCGCTCCCGGAGTTGGTGCTGGCGCAGTTAGTCCAAATGGGAAAATCCCAACTAAAGTTATCTGATGCAGGTTGCTAACAGCATTATGGTATGCGGTTATATTAGTATCTAATAACCCAATCGCCTCGTTATGCTTAGCCAGTATTTGTCGTTCAAGCACTTCTATATTTTTAACATCCTTATCTTTATCTTTGAATTCTTTCACTAATGCATCATATCTGCGCTCTTGTCTCCAAGTCCTACCTTTAACTCTTCTGAACTCAGTCTTAGCTGCCTTTAACTCAGTTTCAACTAAATTAACTGCAGCAATAATGCTATTTTTTTCTCCATCGTTGGTAATTTCTTTCTTGGTGAGTACTTCTCCAACAATTTCTAATGCATCATCTTTAGCTTTAATCGCTTTATCTAATAACTTCAATTCTTTCTCTTCTTCGATATACTCATTCATCATCGCAGTTTTTCTTCTGGAAGCGCCTTTCTGAGCCCAATTAAAAATTGTTTGTACAGTTTTCTTTACATCCATGTCTCCTGATGCGTGACCTGTAGCCAAACTCAACAGAGCTTGTACTCCATTGATGATGAAGATAATAAAGACAATCCATGTTACCCAATCAATCCATCCGACAATAGAGGTAATCACACCACCATAATGTGCACCAGCGCCGGTTACAAATCCACCAATATGTTTACTCATCTCTGAAAGAAGTAACCACAACAAACCCATCAATCCAACTCTCATCCATGGATAATCCTTTAGGAAAAAATATCCTGCAAATCCTGCCGCAATAGGTATGCCTAGCAGAACCATAGAAAAAATAGTTCCATAAGAAGCTGCTGCTGCTAATAGAATTGTTCCAGGAATAAAAATCGCCGTAAGCAACGAGAATACTATAGCGATTACTATGGCTACGTTCTTGCCCAATTTCAATAATTCTGCTCCTTTAAATAATACTGCAAACAGCACTATCAAGATTAAGAAACGAGTAAACCCTTCAATGGGATCTATGGAAGTAGTAAGTATGCCCCAATCCTGAAGAAATTTAAGTGTAATAACATTTTTGAACACATCGGTGGGAGTTGTACCAGAAGACCCTCCCGAAGTTGCCGAAGAACAGCCCGCAATAAATACCATTAATAAAACTAACCCGATCATAACACCATTAATCTTCTTCATCCTTTTCCACCTCTTATTTTTACTAGTAATATAAGTTTAGAGAAGAAAAGACGGAGCTGTATTTAAACTTTTCTCCGCCCCAATTCTATCTCCCCTCCGAAATCTATTTAAATCACATCTGAACTAAGCCTTCTTAATGGTGCAATACGACTTCATCTGGCTCCGTGAACTGCTTTTGAACTGGCTTAGCCTGCTTCCCGGAGGAGAAGTATGGAGCAATAAATACATCTTTTCAATATTAATCGTATTCGCATTTATCATCTTCGCCCAATTGATTCAATTTCTGGGCGCTAAATACTTAGAAAAAATCGCTAAGAAAACGAGCTCTAAACTGGACGATTTAATTCTACAAAAGACCAAGCATCCACTGTTCTTAGTGATAATCGTGCTGGGATTAAAGTTGGGACTGGCAAATATTGGTATAACTGGCAGCCTAACCTATTTGGTAAATTCTATCTTAGCGATACTGTTTTTGCTCTTGCTCTCTCGTTCCGTAGATGTAGCGATAGAAACGTGGGGGATGCACTTTGCTAAAATAACCCGAACTAAAGTTGATGAAGTTCTGCTTCCACTATTTCACAAATTCACTAAAGTAATATTTGTAATTGTGGGATTTATGTGGGTGCTTCATCTGTGGGGAATTGATATTACCCCTTATTTAGCGGGAGTAGGCATCAGCGGTTTAGTTCTGGGTTTAGCACTACAAGATTCTTTGAAAAATATATTTGGTGGAATTTCGTTAATCTTAGATAAGACTTTTAACGTCGGCGATAGGATAAAATTAGATTCGGGAGAAGTAGGAGTGGTACATGAAGTGGGATTAAGAAGCACTAAGATTGTAACTTTAGACAATCAGGCTTTAATCGTGCCAAATGGCTATTTAGCTAATGCTCGAGTGATAAACTTTGCCCAGCCGGATAACAAAATCAGAATTAATGTAACTTTTGGAGTAACTTACGGCACTTCGGCAGAAAAAGTAAAAAAAGTAGTGCTGGATACGGTTTCTAATCTAAAGCACGTAATGAAAGAGCCCGCTCCTTCAATACAATTTGTAGAAATGGGCGATTTTTCGTTGAAATTCAAAGTTAATTTCTGGGTAGATAAGTATGATATGGCGTTTCAGAATTCCATGCAGTCGGAAGCTACGGAAGCGATTTACAACGCTCTGAACAAGGCGAAGATTGGAATACCGTTCCCGACGCAGACGGTTTACCTAAAGAAGAAATAATAGATTTGTTTAGCATCATAAAGTCGAAATCATGGAAATTATTACCAGCATAATCGTCATTGTAACTTTGCTTGTACTTAGTCACATCCTTCCTAAACTATTGAAGCTGTTGTTCTGGATTCTTATAATAGCTACGATAATTATTTTAGTGTGGGGCATCTCTTATGGAGACTTGTTTAATTGGGCGAAAGAAATATTAATCTGGAAGATTTAATCATTAAAAATGGTCTTAACGCCGCAAGAATTGAAAGATGCTGAGAAAGCATTGGAACTAGTAGAACAATGGGAAGAGAAAAGAACTAAGCTCATCCAACAAGCTGTGGCTAAAGAATCTAAAGGGAAAATATTAAATTTCAATGCTCTTATCGCAGTTCACTTAACTGATTATTTTCCAGAGAAAGGAGTTATCATGCCATTAGGGCAAGCGACGTTGCTAAAGTTTGGCACTGCCGATAAAGCCCTGCCACGGCAGACCATTCATTTTTCATTAAATGGCGCGGTGAGTGCACATATCGGCGGAGACTGGGCTGGTAAAAAATATGCAATTCTACTTCCTTTGGATTTGATTACAAACCGAATATACTGCCTCAATCCCGCAGATACTTACATAGTTGGATCGTTAGGATTGCCTAAAGGTACGGAAATATTGGGTAAAGCAGAGGAATTGCGGGGAAAAAATGGGGGATTGGCAACTTTAATTCCAATTGGTGAAAACGAAAAGCTTGACAAAGCAGTTTGGCGTAGAATCTCTGAAAAAGGATATATTCCGATTACTATCGGTGGTTGGGGATGGGATATTTGGGAGAGAAGTGACCGGAGTAAAGCTAAAGCTCTTGCCAAAGCATTATTTAACGAAGATGAACTCCCTCCTGAAGGTCCAGAGTTCATACAACAAGAGCTACAAAAAAGAGCATTAACTAAAGGGTTCAACATCGAATATCATTACAGTTCCTTCTTTCATAAAGTGGAAGAGCA
>JAGVMW010000005.1 GCA_020053615.1 archaeon
TCCGTTTTGTGAGTGATAGCACCATATCCACCTGAAAACAAGGACGGCTTTGCCGTCCTGTTTTCATTTAATGAGATGCAACTATCGCATCTCAGCCCAAAAAATCACTCTCGATTTTTCTGGGCAGTGGTGATAATGGTGCTATCACTCACTTTTTGGACTGTGCCCGGTTAAAATAGAGATTATTAATTTTCTCTCCGCTTAATAATTCTTCCCTTTACTTATTGTACGTTGATGTACATTAACCAAAGATTTAAATATAAGCTAGTTTTTAGAGGCAATATGGAAGAAGAATCAATATCCAAAGAAAATTTAGAAAATTTTCTTGGATACCAAAAATCTCAAAAAGATTTTTCAGTGTTTTTAGAGTATGTGGGAGATAGTCCTAGGATGAGAGTATTGCAATACTTAATCGAAGGGAGAGAAATGGATTATACCCTTACCGATATGCTCCATGCTGGAGTAAGTTGGGGAACTTTGAATCAGCTTGTTCCTAAATTAGTAGAACTTGGAATGGTCGTTATAACCAGAAAAATTGGCAGAGCTACATTATACAAGATTAATCAGGCTAGTGAAGTAGCTAAGCAATTAATATTATTATATGACAAATTAATACTTCAACAGCTTGAAGCAATGGAGCAGAAGGTGCTGGTGACGGCGTAACGAAAAGAATTCAATCCTCCACTTCCATCTTGAACTGCGGATCGTACAGCAAAGCATGATATTTGTCGCGCAGCAGCCTGCCGATGGTTTCCTGCATTTCCATCATCTCCTGAGTAAATCCTTTACTTGGTGTAGAAATAATTAAACGAGCGTATAATTGGCACCAATTTCCTTTTCTATCAGCGATAGTGCTAGGTAAAGACATCCCCTCTTCAATAAAATAATTTATCTTTACCGAAAGATTGCTGTAAACATAAACCTCACCTTTCCAACTTTTCCAACAGCCGAGAGGTTCAAGCTGAGCTTCATTTACGGGTAAATCTCCTTTGGTTTCAAAACCCTGCGAGTGAAGAAATTCTTCTAGCTCAGACGGCACTTGCGGAAAATATACTTCCAGTTCATATTCTTTTTTTCTAGCTTTTCCCATGTGTTTTGCTCTGTGTTATTAGACCTATTTATCAGAACACCTATCTCCATTAATAAAGATTAAACCTAACACCATCTCTTTCAATCTACTACTATTCCAACCTTCCCCGACAGGGCTGACTTAGCTTTCGGTACGTCACTCTCATCTGCTTTGCTTAGTTTTTAATTTTGTGGCCATTTTAACCCTAACTTATCCAACAGCTTAAATGCTTCTTTATCAAATTTTGAGAATGCAAACCATTTTTTGCCTAAATCTTTTAATGACGCTCCAAAATGGTACACTTCTTTGTTGTCAATTATGAGAAATCGGTCGTGTGACTGCTTAAATTCTTTAACTTCAATAAGTGGATATTGCGAGTTGTACTTAGCCAAGTCAAGCAATAATTGTTTAGAGATATCTTTTGTGAACATAATGACCTGCACATTTTTATTTCTTTTGCTAAATAGCGTAAAAACTGAATCATCTATGTAATTGTCAATCAGAATAATGGACTTATCAGCAGTTCTGATAATATCTGAAACAAATTTGTATGAATCAAATATCTGTCCATCAAAAAATATGCCTTTTTCAGGCATGATATCTTTACTTTGTATAGCATCAAATATCTCCTCAAATTTTTGATCATGTTCAATCTGCTTTTTCTCGACATAATCTAATCTTTGGAAAACTTGGGCATTTGAAGCAAGAAACTTTCTCATGGCAACGAATGCCCGCATAATTTGGATATTCACTTCTATTGCTTTATCATTAGTAAGAACGCCAGAAAGATTTGCCACTCCTTGTTCAGTGAAAGCATAAGGTAAATATCCCCCAAGATGTTTTCTTGAAGCTATCGCATTTTGCGATACCAACAACTCTACTTCTGAATCATTAAGCTGAAACATGAAATCTGAAGGAAATCTTTTATTGTTTCTTTTAACCTGCTCTCTTAAGCGGATTGCTTTAACTTCATAAAGCTCAGCTAAATCTTTATCAAGCATTATTTGCATGCCCCTTAAGGCGTAAATCTTACTTTTAATATTCTCCGGATTAAAAATGACTAATTCTTTATTCATGTTTTGAATCCAACTCTTCTAATTTCTTCTTCATCTATTATTCTATTTTCGTTTCTTTCACTCCACCACAATCCCCACCTTCCCTGGCATAGCCGTTCTTGCTTTTGGATGGGAACTTTCTTCACCTAATACCACTTCAACTTTACATCCAAATTCTTTTTCCAGCATTCCTGCTGCTTCCGTCAGAACTTTAAACTCTTCTTCAGGTGAAATTACTACCGGAGGAATTTTCGATTCATCTTTAACTAACGCTGAAACAATTTTACTTACATCTTTTCCTTTCTCTTTAAGCGTTTCTTCTACTAAAACTCGTCTCATGATTTCCCCCAGATTATGGGTTACTTTAATTTCAGCAGATACAATTTCAAATAGTTTATACAGCCATCTGTCTGCGATAAATAAAGTGTATTTTTTAGGTGTGTCTATTCTCGCCAACTTTAACACGTTGCGCATACTTTCTCGAGTAGCTTTTACTAATTCTTCTCCAGCTTCAGCTTTAGGAGCAATCTTTTTCTCTTCAGCAACCGGCCAAGAAGAAGCAGATACTAATGCACTAGTACTTTTGATATATCCGCCTAATTCATTTAGTTCTTCGCTTAGATGAGGTGTAATCGGATTTATCAACCTAACCCACACATTTAATGCTTCATGGATTGTTTTAGTATCATTTCCTCCTCTGCGCACATACCAGCGTAAGTCATCATATAATGTAAAGTAGGTTATGGAAGCTAATTCTCTTAAGTCGTATTCTTTTAGGGCATGATTTATGGCTCGAACATGATTATGCACTCGCGATAGTAACCAGTTATCGATAAATTGTTTTTTAGTTCCTTTTATCTGCCGTAGCTCTTCGCACAAAGTATAAATTCTTTCAATAGCATTTTTGTAATTTAATACTACTTCTTCGGTCCAGACTACATCCACATGCGGAGAACCGATATGAGCATAATATAATCTCATTGCATCTACCCCATATTTCTCCATGGCTGCAGGTATGGGCTCTGCTCCACCTTTACTTTTGGAAATCTTAGAGCCTTTTCCGGTAACCCACCAATTTACGACGATGCCGAGCGGCCATTTGTTTTCAGGCAGGATAGCCACATGATTCATCAGAAATACCGGGAAATGTACGGTTTTGTGTTCTTTGCCGCCTAAATTTAAGTCAAGCGGATAAAAATAATCAAATTCTTCTCGGATTTCTTTCCATTCTTCTTTACCCTTTCCTTTTCCCAGAAATACATAATCAAAGAATTCTTCAGTTAGGTCATCTGGTTTAATTTTTCCGCTGTTGGTAAATTTGGATACGATGTAAAATGCAGGGTAAAGGGTGGAATCACTTATCGGTTCGATAATCCATTTTCCGTCAAAGGGTAATCGACTGCCTTGCCAATTTCCTAATCGTGCGCAAGCTCTATCACCAAACCAGTCAATTACTTTGGGCATATTCTGATGATATTCTTCGGGATAGATGTGCATCTCTTTGATTTGCTCTTTACTTCTTTCTTTCAGTTCAGAATTAGAATATTTTATGAACCATTGGTCATCGATGCGCTTGATAACTACTTTTCTTCCGCAGCGGCACAACACTTCTTCAGAAAGGTCATGGAACGTATCTGCTTTACCTTCTTCTATTAATTTGGACTTGATTAATTCTTTAGCTTCTTCTACTTTCTTTTCGGAATATTCACCACAAGTATTTCTCATAATTCCAGTATGATAACCGGCTTTGTACAGTTCTTTAGTGGCTTCTTCTAATTTAGGATCGTCTAATGAAGAGATGCCTAATTTTTGTGCAATTTCTTTAGCTGGAAATTCGCCGTAGCCTTCAGTTTTGATGATAGGAATTAAACCAATATTGTTTACTGTCTCTGGGGAGATTCCATATTTTTTGCATTCTTCCGGATGCTCTTGCAGAAATCTTAACGCGACGTAATCGTAAGGCGCATCGCTAGGAACGGAGGTTACGATTCCGGTTCCAACTTTGGGGTCGCAGAACGCTGCAGGAAGTATAATGATATCTCGTTCTACTCCTGGAGCTCGAGCTTTTTTGCCAAGGAATTTATTTGGATTTATTTCTTCTTTGAGCAATACTTCATCTTTTTGATAGCCTATTTTTTCGGCTGCTTCGGGACTCATTACCCACGTTTCATTGTTTACTTCTACTTTGACATATTTTACATTTGGGTTAATCCATAAATTAGTTTGTCCGTATACTGTTTCTGGTCTAAGGGTAGCGGCGACGAGATAGAGCGGTTCAGCTTCTTCTCCTTCAAATTTGAATTTCAATAGAGTATATTCCTGCTTTTCAGCATTTCCGCCTTTAGAGATGTCCGTTTCAGAAGGATCTACGGCTACCGGTCCGCAGTTGGGGCAGGCAGTAGCAAAGTATGGTTTCTGAATTAGCAAATCTTTCTGCATTAATTTCCGGAACTGCCATTGGATGAATTTTTCGTAGTCTTTGTAAACAGTACAAGTAAATCTATCCCAATTGCATAAGAAGCCGAATTTTTTCCAGTAATCATTGACGTAAACCTGATTGAAATATTCTACGACTTTATTTGGATCAGTTAAAGTGGGGATGACTTCTTGTGGACATCCATTAAGTTCTAAGTATTCAAGCCAAGCTTCGTCTCCATGTTTTACTTTGTTGGCGAAGGCTAACGCTTGGTTTCCGCTGGCGTGAGTTCCTACCGGAAATAATACTTCTTTACCTTTTAATCGTTCATAACGGCAGATAGCATCGGTATAAGAATAGCCGCGCATGTGCCCTACGTGCAGATAGCCTGAGATGCCCGGATAGGCAAATATCATCATGAATTTATCTTTGCCTTTCTTTACCGTGGCTTGGCCTAATTCTGCCTCTTTCCACTTAGCCTGCCATTTATCTTGCAGTTGTTTCCAGTTTACACCCATAACCAGAAGGTATTAGACGGCGGTTTTTAAAGATTGCGTATTTGTTTAGCATTGTATAGTACCGAATTAGGTTTACATCAAAAATCAAAAAATCGTTTTTAAATGCTTATAAACAAAAACCCGACCACCCCATATACTTCTTTTTTTCAA
>JAGVMW010000192.1 GCA_020053615.1 archaeon
AGCCAAAAATCCACTTGGAACATAGCAAAAGAGTAGAAAAAATCCAAACTGTCAATTGAGTTTTCCTGTTAAATTAGTTAACAAACTGTCAAAGTTGGGATATAATAAAAAAGCGGACCCGAGGGGACTTTCTCAGCAGCAAAATCAATTACCTGCTTTTTGAACCCCCGACCTACAGCTTTCGTCTTCCAATATTGGATTAGGGGGCTGCCGCGCTATCCAGGCTGCGCTACGGGTCCACTAAGCAAAGAAAAGAAGTATTATTTTTATAGGTTTTGTAAAGATTATTATTCTGCACTTCCATAAAGCTTAAAATAGGAATGAGTTAAACCTTAGTTACCATGAAAAATACACTTAAATTTAGTTTATTACTTGTCGTGATGCTTTCACTAGCTTTAATGCTAAGTTCGTGCAAGAATCAGAATGCTGCAGTTAATACTACTTCTACTGACTGCTCTGCGTTAAGCGGGTCAGCTCAAGATAATTGTTATTTAGAAGCAAAAAAATGTTCAGTTATAAATGATCAAAGTGTAAAAGATTCTTGTATCGTAGAATTAGCCAAAGCAGCTAAAGATATTAAAGTATGCACTTTTATTCAATCTGAGCAAACCAAAGGTTACTGTCAGGAACAACTTGCAGAATCAACTAATAATGCTAAATTGTGTGATGAAATAACAGATACGTATTGGAAAGATAATTGTTATTTCCACCTTTCTGTGGCTAATAACCAGAGTAATTTATGTTCTTTAATCACTAATAAACCGCAGCGTGAAAGCTGTTTTAACAAAGTTGCTATCGCTACCAATAATCACTTGTTGTGTGATTACCTAAATCCAGAAGCAAGAGACGTATGTATCTATAAAATTGCTCAAGCTACCAAAAATCCAGAGTTATGTTTCTTGAGAAATCATCCAGTTAATCGTGACAGCTGTTTAATTAAAATGGCTAAGTTGACTAATAATAAATCTATCTGTGACAAGATTGGGATTAAGCAGATTCAACAAGATTGTGAGAATTACTTTACTCCAACTAATTCAGTAAACACTACTCCTATTGAAACTGAAGAAGTGAATATTAGTGCGGTTTGATTTTAACTTTTTTTTGAGATATTTAATAATTTGAAAAACTTCTATTGATACTTCAAGAAACAAATAAAAATAAATATAAAATTCCTAATGCGTCTTCTTATTCCAAGCGTACTTTCTTACTCTAGCGCTGGCGCCGTAGCCACAAGAAGCACACTTCTTCTTTCGAATGTGATAAGCAGGCTTGCCACATCTTCGACATCTAATATGGTTTTTCTTTCCCGACTTTTTCCCCATACTAGGGGTTCCTTTGGTCATTTTAGTTCACCTGTATGATTTAATTTTATGCGGTATTAATTATAGTTATAGTGTCTCCGCGAATGAATACGGTTCCTAGTTTTCTTTTGGCTTCGCCATTTTGAAACTCTTCCGCGTCATTCAATACTACATTGACGTGAATATCAAAAGCAATAAGCTTTCCAGTGTAGCGGTAGCCATTTTTCATATCTACCATTACATTCTTATTTCTCGCTGCATTAAGCGTGTCTAACGGTCTTGAAGCATAATCTTCCATGTTGGTTGCACCTCGATAAGTTATGTTTGTATATTGATTGTAGCTGTTTTATAAATGTTTTGTTGGTGTTTGAGGGAAAAGGTTTAGTTTGGTCAACAAATAAAAAATTCCAATCGCAGCAAGCTGCGGGGTATTTTTTAATCTTTTTTGAAATATTATCTTTTATTATCGCTAGCCGTAGCAAGCTACGGGGTATGTACCCAAAAAAGAGATCATAATCCACGCAACTATTATATAAAGAAATGCTTTAATATAAACAAGTGCATTTCTAATATAAATAATTGTAGGATAAATCCTTTCATTAACACAATTATTTATAAATAAACCTGTATTCTTCAGCAGTATGGTAAACTTTACTCAATTACAACAGAAATTTGCGGAATATGATGAAGCCCGTGAACGGCTGATAAAGAAAAGCCGCGACGTGCTTAAACTTAGCAAGTTGATAATCTATGCCGTACATCGTGATGAATTAGATAAAGCGGCTGAATTAATCACAGAGATAGAGACGGAACGCAAAGAATTAGAAAAAATTGCTGAGCACAGCGATAAGATGGCATATGAAGGAAGTTATAAGATTGCTATTCAAGAATATGTAGAAGCGATATTGTATTATACTTTTGTCAAGACGGGAAAATTAGCTGAGTTTAAAGCGCAGGCAGAATTATTTATCTTAGGATTGTGCGATTTGCCGGGAGAGTTAGTTCGGAGAGCAGTATTTCTGGCTGGAAAAGGCAAAGTTAACGGAGTAGTGAAGATTAAAGATATGGTTGATACTATTTACGGAGAATTGCTGAGATTTGATTTTCGAGAGAACGAAATTCGGCGTAAAGTTGATGCAGTGAAGTATGAATTAAGAAAGCTGGAAGATTTGGTGCTGGATTTGAAACTGAAGAAGAGATAATATTATTCGTAATTTTTATTTTATCTTTATCATAATTATGTTTAAAGAGAAAGATTTAGAATGTGCAGTAGAATTATGTAAAAAAGAACATGCTCGTTACTGTTTAAATCATCTGTGTTACCTTTCTATTGGTCCGAGATATGTTCCTTGTAATTTTTTTGAGAGATTCCAGTCAGCCAAGATTGGTTTTGACGATAATGACAACAGTATAAGTGCTAATTATTGTAGTTATGAAAAGGGTTTTATAGAAAAGTAGTTTTGTAAATGAATCAATTTATCACCTCGTAGAAATAGCGGAAAACTTTAAAAATAGCTCTAGTTCTCACCTATCTATGAAAATAATGGCTCTTAGCGATATCCATGGAGATAAGCACTTAGTCAAAGAGATGGCTGAGAAAGCTGCTCTGCATAAAGTAGATTTAGTTCTATTGGCAGGAGACTTTGTCGGTTCCGATAATTCAGTAGAAGGTTTAGTTGGTCCATTCCGAACGAAAGGTATTGAAGTAGGAATCTTACCTGGAAATCACGAAGGGCTTGCAGATGTAGGCTTCTTAGTGGAGCAATATGGAGCGAAAAATCTGCATGGCTATGTTATGAAGAAAGGCGATATTGGTATTGTGGGTTGCGGTTATGGCAATATTGGATTACATCAGTTGAGCGAGAAAGACGTTTTCAATACTTTAGAGAGAGGCTTTGAGCAGATAAAAGATGCCAAGACGAAAATTATGGTCACACATACACATCCGGAAGGAAGCATGATTGGATTGGGAATGTTTCCTGGGAGCGAAGGTGTTCAGAAGGCTTTAGAATTGTTCAAGCCGGATATACATCTATGCGGACATGTGCATGAATCTGGCGGAATCGAAGAGATGATTGGCAAGACCAAAGTGATTAATGTGGGGAAGAAAGGGAAGATCATTGAGGTTTAAACCATGCACAACTACATCCGCATCAAAGATAATATTGAATTCTTAGTAGAATTGTTAGAGATTAAGAGAGAAGGTCAAAGATTGGTTTGTTCTCTATGCGGAGAATTTGTAAAATATAGAGAACCACTATCTCCGAAGATGTATTATTCCATGAATAAAATCGGAGTGATTTCTCAGGAGCCAGAAGAAATACTCTTGCCGATATATGAGAGCTTGGTGTTGGAGAGAGAAGAGTTTAAGAAATGAACCAGCTTAAAGACTTCATCACTGAAACGTTTTCCTCATTGTACTCTGATAGAAGAATTCCTTACGACAAACTATTAACCAGCGGAGTGGAATTAGGCTTTAGAGATTTGGAAGCTATGGCAGAGCTGTTAAAGTTGCACCGCCAGAACATGGATTTGATTACAAAAAGCATGCCTCAATATGGAAAGCCTCTCTGGTATCCGGCGGAGATATACATAACCAGCATGCAGGTGCAGGATTTGCGTAAGATTAAGAAGTATGGAGAACTTCTGGCGCAAAGGTATTATGATTTGCTGTTTGATGCTTCATTAACTCCAAAATTAAATCCAAAACAAGTACAAGCTCTGGGAGAATGTAAACTTGGTGCGAATTATTATTATCAGGCAAAGAATTTTTTGGAAGATAATGTTCCAATCAACTCTGAGCCTTTTGTGTTGGAATCATTTCTACTGCAAGGAAAACCATTAACCAACAGTGATTTCATCACCAGATTCTGGCATGATGTTGCACCACAAGGAGCGTTAAACATGGTAAATGATTTCTTCGAGTATGTATTCCACGGAAAAGCTGCTGGGAAATATTCTTCAATGGATAGGATCTTAGCAGAGATTATGTTTTGAGTAATTCTTCAAAAGCTTTAAATATTAGCCCAATATCTGAACTAATTAGTCCAAAATGCGAACTAATCTATTAGGCTATGTACTCGGCTCCAAAAACCGGCAAAAAATCCTCCAGACTATATTGGAATGCCCCCATAGGCAGTGGACCTGTTCTTCCCTAGAAGAAGCTGCTAAACTCAGCCATGCTACAGTTTTTCGAGTGATAGTAGAATTACGGGGATATGGCTTACTGCGCCAGTTCAAATTGACTCGAAAAATGGTGGTATTCGAATTGGTGCATTCACCATTACTGAATCAAGTTAGAATAGTTTTAAATGCAGAAAAGAAAGCCTGGGTGGAAATAGCCAAAGAGTTTGTAAAAAAGATAAAGCCAAAAAAGCCGGAGATGGTGGTTTTATACGGTTCAGTAGCAGATAACAAAATTAAGCAGGGAAGCGATTTAGACCTCTTTGTCTTGCTGCGGAAACCAAATAACGTTTTAAAAGAATTCATCTATGATGAAGCCGGAAAAATATCTTTGAAATATAATCATACTCTATCTCCGTTAATCATGGGCAAGGAAGAGTTTAAAAAATTATCCAAAAGAGGAGATAAATTTATATCCAATGTGATGAGAGGA
>JAGVMW010000055.1 GCA_020053615.1 archaeon
ATTTGGGTCCCAGGGCGTGTGTGATCACCCTATATTTGCTTAAGGAAGCATCTTAACCAGCGTGTAGCTTAAAACGCACATTTTCATTCGGAGATACTGTGCTCAGAGGAAAAATTAAAGAAGAAGCAGAAGAAGTAGTGCTTAGAACTAACCAGTTTACAGGAATTGCGTTGCTATTTCATCCGTTGTATAAAAATTTTAAATTATTGCAGGTAGCTACTCCGTATGTTACGTTTGCGATGGACGGAGAAGGCCGGAAGTGGGATACTGAAACGGGAAGAATTTCAGTAAGCACTTCTTTGGATTTGTCTTATCATGTGGCAAGGTTGATGAAAGATACTGGAAAGTGTAAAGTTGAGATGCCAGTATTGGAGAAAGTGTTGAAGGATGTGTATTGGTTTGGTGAGAAGATTGAGAAAGATGATGAGGAAGAAGAGTCTAGCGAATAATTTGTTGTAATTCTCATTCACAACCTATAAAAATAATCGTCGTTTCTGAATAAAAAGTAACTCCTAATCGTCATCCCCAATATCATCCCCAAATTCATTTTCCAGATTTGTTTAGCATCTTCGAAATCCTTGATGGAAATATCGTAAGAGCGACATCTCCGTAAGAGACGACCCTCTGTCGCTCTCGAAAGTAAAATCGAATGGATTTCGACCTGAGGATGCTAAACAAATCACCTTTTCCCATGCTCACCAAAGCCGAACAACCCTACACTGAACTTCAGCTGAAATCTGTACTCCATCCGCTCGTTAATCAATGGTTCTTCTCCAAATTCAAAGAGTTTTCTTTGCCACAGCTGTATGCGGTGATGGAGATTCATCAACGGAGAAATATTTTAGTGTCTGCGCCTACTGGAGCGACTAAGACTTTGACTGGATTTCTAGCGATATTAAACGAACTGGTTGATTCGGCCCAAAAACAGATTTTAGAAGATAAAGTGTATGCGATTTACATCAGTCCGCTCAAAGCATTGAGCTACGATATTTCCGTTAATCTGCTAAGACCATTGGAAGAGATGTCTGAATTAGCTGGGAAGAAATTAGGAATTAGAGTTGGAGTAAGAACCGGCGATACTACTGCAACTGAAAAATCACGGATGCTTAAACATACTCCGCATATTCTAATAACTACTCCTGAAAGTTTAGCTATCATGCTGAACTCTCCCAAATTCAAAGAAAAGTTGCAGGGAGTGCAATGGGTAATGGTGGATGAAGTGCATGCGTTAGCAGAAAATAAACGCGGAGTGCATTTAAGTTTGACGTTAGAACGATTACAGCGGATGTCTCCGGGAATTACTCGAGTAGGATTAAGCGCTACCATTGCGCCATTAGAAGAAGTAGCTCAATATTTGGTTGGCTACGAAGGAGATATGCCGCGTGATTGTTTGATAGTAGATGTGCAGTTTTTGAAATCAATGGATTTGCAGGTTATCAGTCCAGTAAAAAATCTGATTGAAACTGATTACACCAACCTGCACTCTAAAATGTACGATTTAATCCATGAATTAGTGCAGCAGCATAAGACTACTTTAATTTTTACCAACACTAGAAGCGGAACTGAACGAGTGGTGCATAATCTTAAAGAAAAATTTCCAGCTGTTTATACTGATGAAACGGTGGCTGCGCATCACGGGAGTCTGGGAAAAGAACAGCGTTTTAAGACGGAGCAGGAACTGCGTGAAGGAAAGTTAAAAGTAGTGGTTTCTTCTACTTCATTGGAGTTAGGAATCGACATAGGCTTTATTGATTTAGTGCTGTGCTTAGGCTCTCCTAAGTCAGTAGCGCGTCTGTTGCAGAGAGCTGGAAGAGCCGGGCATCAGCTTCATAGCACCGTTAAAGCCAGAATTATCGTGATGGATAGAGATGATTTAGTAGAATGTTCTATTTTGCTTAAATCAGCTCTGGAAAAGAAGATAGATAAAATCCACCTGCCCAAGAATGCGTTAGATGTACTGGCACAGCACATTTATGGAATTGCTATCAACGAAATTATTCCGATTAATGAATTGTTTCTGTTGCTCAAAAAAAGTTATTGTTATCATACTCTAACTTGGGCTGATTTTTTTGATGTGATTAAATATCTCTCTGGACAATACGTTTCTTTGGAAGAACGTCATGTGTATGCGCGTATTTGGTACGATGAAGCTACTGGAAATATCGGCAAGAGAGGAAAGATGGCGCGGATAATTTACATGACAAATATCGGAACGATTCCGGAAGAGACTTATGTTACAGTTAAGATTGGAGAGCAGATAGTAGGAATGATAGACGAGGGCTTTTTGGAGAAGCTTAAGCCCGGAGATGTGTTTGTTTTAGGGGGGAATGTGTATATGTTTAAGTTTGCGCGGGGAATGACCGCTCAAGTATCAGCTTCGGTCAGCCGCCCGCCCACAGTGCCTAGATGGTTCTCGGAAATGCTGCCGTTATCGTTTGATTTAGCGATGGAAATAGGCAGATTCAGAAGATTGATGGATGAAAAGTTTGCAGCGAAGTATTCCCGCGAAAAGTTGTTGGCGTTTATTCATGAATTTTTGACTGTAGATGATAATTCTGCGGAAAGCATTTACGAATATTTTTATGAGCAGTATCATTTTAGTAAAGTTCCCTCGGATAAACGGATTGTGGTAGAAGGATATTCCGATAGAGGGAGAAATTATGTTATCTTTCATACTTTGTTTGGGAGAAGAGTTAATGATTGTTTATCTAGAGCATTAGCATTTGTCATCGGCCGTTCACAGCATCGGGATGTAGAAGTTGGAATTAGTGATAATGGATTTTATTTGTCATCCGAGCATACGTTTAATCCGCTGCGGGCATTTGAATTAGTGAAGCAGGAAAATTTTCGGGGTGTGCTAGAACAGTCTATCGAACGGAGCGAAGTGCTGCAGCGGAGGTTTAGGCATTGCGCCGCTCGTGCATTAATGATTCTGCGCGAGTATATGGGCAGAAAGAAGAACGTGGGCAGGATGCAGGTTAATTCACGGATATTGTTTAATGCGGTAAAAAGAATCAGCAATGATTTTCCGCTGTTGAAAGAAGCTCGTCGAGAAGTGTTAGAAGATTTGATGGATGCAGAACATGCGCAACAGATAGTGATGGGGGTGGCGTTGGGAGAGATTTCGGTGGTGGAAGTAAATACTACTTTGCCCAGCCCATTTGCTCTGGGATTAATAATGGAAGGCTACAGCGATGTGATAAAGATTGAAGACAAGCAGGAATTCCTGAGAAGAATGCATGAATTGGTTATGGTTAAGATTGCGCTGAAACAAGGAAAAGAGAAAGTTAGGGAGAAGCAGAAAGTATTTTCTTATCAATCGTTGTGGGAAGAAATGCATAATAAGCAGCAGGATGCCAAAGATTTTGCTAAGGAGAAGCTGAAAATGCAGGTGTGGGGATTACAGCATGTTCCGATATATGCCAAAGAAGAACTGGTGAAGTGGATTGAATCAGGAAAGATTAGAGAGGATGTATTAATTGAGATGAAGAAGCATCGTTCTGACATTGAGAAAGAATGGCCGGATGAGCTGAGGAAGTGGATAAAAAGCAAAATAAATGATTGAATCTGGTTAATGCTTTCACAAAATTAGATTACACTTAATTCTCTCAAAGCTTCTTCAACCAATGGTTCTATCAAATCAACATTAATATTTTTGTAGCCGTGAAACATTCTAACCTGTACTTCGGCTTTAACTTTTTGGATAATCTTTTTCTTTAGCAGTTCAATATCTTCATGAGGGTAATACTTCACTAAAATGAAGCACCACTATCATCAGGTCGAGCCTCTTCGACGTGTACGTCGAGCTGACAAGAGGGTTGTCTCTTACGGAGAACGTC
>JAGVMW010000050.1 GCA_020053615.1 archaeon
TAAGTTTATTGACCTGATTTCAAAAGAAAGCTTTTCGGACTGGACTATTGTTGGTTGTTATTATTGTTTGTATCATGCTGCACTTTCACTCCTCATAAAAAAGGGCTTATTCTCAAAAAATCATGATGCTACTTTGTGTCTTCTTATAAGAGAGTATTATAAAGAGTTATCAGAAGAGGAATTTGAATTAATCAACTTCACTTTCCTTAATAATGAGGATATCTTATTTTATGTTCAGGCAAAAGACCAGCGAGAACAAGCCTCTTATTCTACTAAAACTGCTTTTGATCGTTCTGACGTCAATACCATTGTTCTCAAAACACGGCTTTTATTTAAATAACCCGCGTAAATCCTCTACCCCCTACACTTTGTGAAAAAACGGAAGATTTATAAATATGTAGGGGTAGATTAACAGTATGGCCTCGCTGAAAAAGAAAATTGTTGATGGAAATACCTACTTTTACTTAGAGCATAGCTTCAGGAAAGATGGCAAGGTGCTTAAAAGAGAGAAGTATTTGGGCACAGCCATCCCCCCTAATATTGATGCCATTAAAAGAGAGTTCGTCTTCGGATTTTATGTTGAGAAGTGGTATTCTATATTAGATGCCATCAAAATAAACACTAATGAAGAAAAGAAACATACTCCAAAATCGGCACTGAGAAAAGAAGAGCAGACTTTCGCCGTAAAATTTACTTATAACACCAACCGAATAGAAGGCTCAACTTTGTCTCTCAGAGAGACGGCTGACTTGTTGGAGCGGGGAATTACTCCTGCGCATAAGCCCATTGCCGATATTAAAGAAACAGAAGCGCACCAAAAAGTATTCCACGAGATGCTAAATTATCAAAAAGATTTTTCTTTGAATATTATACTTTATTGGCATAGGCAGCTGTTCAAAGATACCAAGCCGGATATCGCCGGAAAACTAAGAACCCATCAGGTAGCGATATCGGGAAGCAAGTTCATGCCCCCTTTAGCTTCAGAAGTGGAATTTCTCTGCCGCGAGTTCATCGGCTGGTACAATTTAAATAAGAAAACTCTTCATCCCGTAGAGCTGGCAGCGGGGGTACATCTTAAATTTGTAACAATTCATCCTTTCTCTGATGGCAACGGCAGAATTTCCCGCCTATTAATGAACTTTGTGCTAAATAAAAGTAAATTTCCAATGTTGGATATTCCTTACACTCATCGAAGCGGTTATTATACTGCGTTAGAGCGAAGCCAAATTAAGAAAGAGGAGGGTATTTTTGTATATTGGCTGTTTAGAAGGTACATTAAAGAATATCAACATTACTCCAGATGAAAAACTTAGAAATCGCCCAAATTTTGTATCACATCGCCGATATGCTGGAGTTACAGGAAGTGCCGTTCAAGCCGCAGGCATATCGAAATGCTGCCAGAACTATCGAAAACCTTTCTGAAGATATCGAAGAAGTGCATGAGAAAGGAGAACTGGAGAACCTTCCAGCAGTAGGCAAAAGTATCGCCGAGAAGATAGCTGAATTTCTGGAGAAAGGCAGAATGGACTATTACACTCAACTAAAGAAAGAAGTAGGAGTAGATATTGAACAGTTGTTGAGAATACCTACACTTGGACCGAAGCGGATTAAATTACTCTCTCAGAAATTAAAGATTAAAACTATTGCTGATTTAGAACAAGCAGTTAAGAGTGGTAAAATACGTACCATTGGCGGATTCGGCGAGGAAAGCGAGAAACATATCTTGCAGGGAATTGAATTGTTAAAGTCGCATCCATTGAGATTTACTTATGCTCAGGCTCTGCCGCTAGTTAAAGATATGACAAAATATTTGTTGAAGTCTGGCTTTGTCCAGCGTGTGGAAGTTGCCGGCTCGTTTAGAAGAGGAAAAGAAACTGTAGGCGATTTAGATTTTTTAGTGATATCAAAACATCCGGAAAAAGTTACTGCTGCATTTGTTTCTCATCCTGATGTTAAAGAAGTTTTAGCTTCTGGTTCAACTAAGTCTTCGGTGCGTTTAAGAAACGGAATGCAAATTGATTTGCGTATCGTAGGAGAAAAAGAATTAGGTTCGGCGTTATTATATTTTATCGGAAATAAAGAGCATAATATTGAAGTGCGAAAATTGGCACTTTCTAAAGGATATACGCTTAGTGAATATGGCTTGTTTAAGTTGAAAGGGAAAGGTGAAATAAAAGGCAGAAATGGGATAAAAAACAATAACTGGGCTGCCGGAAGAACGGAGCAGGAAATTTACGATAAACTGGGATTGAAGTATATGGAACCGGAACTTAGAGAGAATACTGGAGAGTTACAAGCATCCCTCCAAAACAAGTTACCTAAGTTAATAACCCTGAAAGATATTAATGGATTATTCCACAACCATTCGGATTGGACTGATGGAAAAAATACGCTGCTGGAGATGGCGCAGAAAGCTGAAGCGATGAAAATGAAGTTTATTTCTTTCAATGATCATTATAGTAAGATGGGAATGGTTAATCCGCTTACTGAGAAGAGATTATTAGGGTATTTGAAAGAGATTGAGAAAGTGCGCAAAAAGGTCGGTATAAAAGTATTTTCAGGAATTGAGATAGATATTCAAAGAGATGGCTCGCTAGTGCCGATTTCTAAATTCCTATTAAAGCAGTTAGATCTAGTCGTAGCGGCAGTGCATACTTCTTTTGGATTGCCAGAAGCGGAAATGACGGCTCGGATTTGTAAAGCGTTAGAGAATTATCCAATTAATATTCTGGCGCATCCTACTTGTGTGCGTTATGGTGAGAGGGAAGCCATCACTTTGAATCTGGAGAAAGTGTTTGAAACAGCAAAGCGAAATAATGTATTTATGGAAATAAATTCTACTTCGGTTAGGATGGATTTAAATGGGGTTAATGCTAAAGCTGCGATTGAGCATGGCTGTAAATTATCTATAGGAACGGATGCGCATAATGTGGAGAGATTAGAAACATATCCATTTGGCGTGCTGTGTGCCAGACGAGGGTGGGCAGAGAAGAAAGATGTGCTGAATTGCTGGGA
>JAGVMW010000091.1 GCA_020053615.1 archaeon
CGATAGTTGCATCTCATTAAATGAAAACAGGACGGCAAAGCCGTCCTTGTTTTCAGGTGGATATGGTGCTATCACTCACAAAACGGACTGTGCCTGAATGACGCAATATTTTTATAGCCGGAAGCTTTTTGGAATATCATGCAAACAATAATCGCAAAATTGAACAAGAACAAATTAGTAGAGAGTATTATACAATTTGGCTCTTCTTTGGATAAAAAGGATTATAGAGATATTGATTTATGCTTATTTACGGTTACGCCACTCTCTCTTAAAGAAAAATTAATGTTGTTACGAGACATTCCAAAGATGTACGATATTTCTTTTTATGAGGATTTACCTTTGCATATAAAGCGCGAGGTTTTGGCAAAAGGCAAAGTGTTATTTACCAAAAACTACTACCGAATACTCCAGCAAGTGCAGTATGTGGATTTAGAGTATCCCCGTTATAAAGAGTTTTTAGAAGATTATCATAGAGAGGTGGCAGAAGCATTATGAATTCTAAAGAGATATGTTCTCCAATATCTTTGCAGAGGGTGAAAGATAAGTTAGATTTGATTAGTAAGTATTATGATGAGTTGAATGAAGATTTTCCTAATTCTGAAGAAGAGTTTAGCCAGGAGAGGGTTCCGCGGCGTGCAATAGAGAAAACTATAGAACTAATTGCTGATGCGGTAGTGGATGTGGCGATGATTATTATATCTTCCAAAAGTTTGGAAAAACCTAAAGAATCAAGTGAGTCTATCGCTATCTTGGCTAAAAGTGGTTTTCTTTCATCTTCTTTGGCCGGAAAAATGAAAGATTTTATCCGTTTCCGAAACTTATTGGTGCACCAGTATGCTAAAGTGGATGAAGAAAAGGAATTTGAAACCATTCGAGATAATCATAAAGATATTTTAGAATTTCTGAAGGAGATGGAAGTTTTTGTTAAAACTGAAGGAAAAAAGTTCGTAAAGAAAAAAAAATGAATTTCCATTAAACTTTTTTAGGAACTTCCATGTATCACTATCAAACTCTGCGTTTTGTCAATCCCTTCTAGTAATTGAATCTTGGTTAATAGCACTTGATCAAATTCCTGCACATCTTTTACTCTGAGAAAGGCTACCAAGTCCGTTCCACCGGAGACGATATCGACTCTTTCTACGAATGGAAGCATCTTTATTTGTTTTAATAAGTCATATTGAGTTTTCTTTTTCTCTTTGAGCAAAGACAGATTAACTGAGAACAGCACATAAGCAGCGAAGCCGCGTTCGGTTTTAGCAGGATTAAGCTCTACGGTAAATTTGGTTATTACTCCGTCTTTCTTTAGTTTCCTGATGCGGTTGTGGATAGTTGTTGCCGGCAATAGCGTCTTTTTAGCTATCTGCCTTACGGTATAATCCCCATGCTCTTTGAGCACTTCGAGGATTTTCCAGTCTTTATCGTCCATTTCTTGCGTCATAATGGAACAGTTGTACGGTTTACTATATAAATTTTACTGTTTTTTGCTGTTTTTACCAGTTTTATAGGAATAAGTTTTAATAGTAGTTATCTCCCAAATAGTAGTAAACTCAGCCAAGCGGGCTTAAAGCGCGGGGGAAAAGAATATGAAATTAGGAACAGTAGAACGGGAAGGAGAGGTTACGGTAATGACAGAATCTCCAAGAGAGGCACTTGAAAAGCATAAAGCTAAAGTTAGTGGTCATGTGGAGGCTCTTGAAACTTTGTTAAAACTGAGAAGTCCAGAAAGCACCCATTTGGCTTTAGGGGCAGCTAAAGAAGGGTTACACCTATTAGCAACTGGAGAAAAAGTAGGTGGGACTTACTTTGCAACCATAGAATATACATCAACAATGAGATCTGAATATGAACGAGGAGGAATTATGCCCGAACCTTTAACTAGAGTTCACGTAAAGCACTATGTAAAAGGAAGTCGCGTATGTTTAGTACCGGAAGAGATAAGTTCAGTAGCTAGGGAAATGTTGCTTAAGAAAGAACAGCCTGAAAAAATCGTCAAAAGTGCATTAGACCTTATGCGGGCTTATATTAAATAATTTTTTTTCTTTTTGTTAAAATTCTCAACCTAATTATTTATATATTCTGTCCTAATTTCTTCCATTATAATGGACAAAGAAAGATTCTTGGAGCATTGTAAGAGTAAAGAGTATTCTGATAGCCAACTTAAATTAATCACTCAAGCAGCTGATTTTATAGAAGAAAAACTGAAAGGTAAGTTCCGGCTTAATGGAACAATTCTAGAACATAATCTTAGAGTAGCTTCGATTTTAGCAGATAATAACTCACCTCCAGAAGTAGTGGTGGCGGGATTATTGCATGGATTAAACGGATATAAAGAAGAAATAATTAAACAATTTGGCGCAGAGATATGGGGCTTGGTTCAGGGAGCTGAAGATGTTAAAGAATTAAAATCAAAAAATAAGAGTTTACAAGCCGAAGCGTTGAAGAAAATTCTGCTTACTACGTTGAGTGATGTTAGAGTTATTTTGGTAAAACTGGCTAATAAGCTGGATAACCTGCGCACAATACAATTTCTATCTCATGAAGAACAGCACCGAATTTCTCAAGAAGTATTGGATGTTTATGCGCCACTAGCATATCGTTTAGGTGTAGAAAAACTTAGAGTGGAATTAGAAGATTTAGCGTTTAAAGTTATTAATCCTCAAAAGTATGCTGAAATTAATCGATACTTGCACACTTCCAGCGAACAACGAGAGAAAGACATCAAAGAAGCTATTTGGTCGATTCAACAGCTGGCTAAAGGAAAAGTATCTTTGATTAAGATAAAAGGGCGTTCTAAGCATTTGTACAGCATCTACAAGAAGATGGCCCTGCGTGGAGTAAAACTGGAAGATCAATATGATTTGTATGGCATAAGAATAATCGTTCCAGAGGTAAAAGATTGTTATGCGCTGCTGGGGTTATTGCATGAGAATTTTGAGCCGTTAGAGGGAAGATTGAAAGATTATATTACTGCTCCTAAACCTAATTTTTATCGTTCGATTCATACTGGATTAAGATTGTCCAACGGAAAAAATATTGAGATTCAAATTCGAACTCCGGAGATGGATGCTTTTGCTGAAGATGGTATTGCTGCGCATTGGAAGTATAAAAAAGTGGGCTCTCAGGAAGGATTTGAGAAGAAAGTGTCATGGCTGCGAGAGATACTTAATCTGAAAGATGAGGGAGATAAAGAATTTTTAGAAGCGGCTAAAGTGGATGTGTTCGGAGATAATATGTTCTGTTATACTCCTAAAGGGGATGCGAAAGAACTGCCTAAAAATGCTACTGTGCTTGATTTTGCCTATTCCGTGCATGAAGAAGTGGGCAACCATGCTGCTGGAGGCAGAGTTAATGGAAAGTTTGTTCCGCTGCGTAAAGAGTTAGGTAAGGGGGATGTGGTAGAAGTGGTTACCAATAAGAGTCAAAGACCACGCCGCAGTTGGCTGAAGATTGTGAAGTCGCCTAGTGCTCGGCAGAAGATACGCAAATTTTTACGTGAAGTGGAGAAGTTGCCAGATTTACATTATCGCCTGCCTAAGATTCTTACTAGCGAAGAGCAGAGTATTATGGTGGATTCAGCAGAGTATCCTACGGCGTTATGTTTGATGGCAAAATGCTGTTATCCATCGCCGGGAGAGGAGATTGTAGGTATCGTTACTAAACGGAAGCTGATATCTGTGCATAAAAAAGAGTGCCGCGAAGTGCAGAAAGAAGAAGAACGCTGGATAGGAGTGAAGTGGAAAGAGACGTTTAATCAGAAGATTCGTTTTTTTGTACGGGCGTTGGAACGAAGCGGATTATTGGCAGATTTATTGCACACGATTGCTTCAGCTAAGTTTGAAGTTAACGAAGCTAAAGCCAAGCTGATAGGGAGTGGAGAGATGGAAGGCTCATTTTTAGTGGTGCCTAAAGATTTGGAGCAGGTGAAAGAGCTGGTGCGGAAGGTAGGGAAAGTTAAGGGAGTGAGAAGGGTGTATTTTGAGTGAGATATCTTTAGTTTTATTCTTCACTTCCAAATCTCCTCAAAGCTGAACTTAACCTTTTCTCTGGCAAGGAAAGCAGCAATTTCAGGCTGTCCCTCGCTGGGAACCATAAAACTACGTGGATTGAAAGTCTTTCCTCCATACTTGGCTACCAAACCGTGCTCTTTGTAACCCAACTCTTTTCTGCCAAACAAATTTCGGATAACTTTCATTCTTCTCTTTAGCGGAGTCACCGGCTCCAGATTAAATAACATATATTTTTTTAAATTAGGTGACGATGCAGTAGAATATAGAATAATTCCATCTGTTTCAATTGATTCTTTCAGCTTCCATTTGTTTAGAGAGCCGACTTTAAGACTTATCTGGTTAGGAATACTTTTTAATCTCCATTTTTCCCTTTCTAATTCATAGAACCGATTTAAAGCTCTTTCCGCGTTTTTCTTCAGTTTTTTTTCATTTTTCTGTTCAGTATCAATAAAGATATCTACATCGCTATTTTCATCAAAGTCCCCTCTAGCTACCGAACCAAACAAAAATATTCTGTTTATGGGGTGAGTCTTTATTCTGAACAAATAACTCAAATACGCATAGGTGTATGCAACTAACTCGTCTTTACTCAATTTCTTCACCCAGCTCTTTTATTTTTTCGGTCAATCTCTTCTTCAACTGGAGAAAATTTTCCAAGACTGATCTGGTCTCCGCCGGTGAATTTCTGCCGTAAATCAAGCTGTCGCGGTGTTCTTCGATATTATACATCCAACCATAAATCTGATCCTTATCCGGAAAATCAACTGGAAGTTTTCTTTCAATCAGAGACATTATTTTTTGTTCTGGTTTTGGTCTTTCGAACCAATTATGCTTAATGGTCTTTCCGGCAGAAATTAGATTAAGCTGATGAAGATACATTTCTAACAGTTCTACAGCGCAGGCACTGGTGTGAAAGCCAAGAGTAATGGGCTTGTTTTCCAGTCCCTCATCAATGGCATCCTTAATCTCTTTAAGGTGTTCTTGAATTTTCCGCTTATGCTCTTCTAAATTAGTCATTAGGTATAAAAAGAACCAATTGCTTTTAAATCTTTTGGTGTAAAATTAACCTAATATTGGGTGTAAAATTAACCTACTTCCGCATCATCATCTTAACCATATCTACCATCCTGCATGAATAACCCCATTCGTTATCATACCATCCGACTACCTGCACCAATCTTCCATTGACTTTGGTGAATTCGCTGTCGAAGATGCAGGAATAAGGATTGCCAATTATGTCTGAACTTACCAAAGGCAATTCGCTGTATTCTAAGATTCCTTTCATCTTAGCCTGTGCTACTTTCTTGAATAAGGTTTTAACTTCTTCAACGGTAGTTTGCTTCTTTACTATTGCAGTTAAGACTGTAATCGAACCATCAATAACTGGTACGCGTAAAGCCATCCCTTCAAATTTGCCTTTAACTTCTGGAAGGGCTAAAGGAATAGCTGCTGCCGCTCCGCTGGAATGGGGAATGATGTTTACACCAGTAGCACGAGCATTGCGCAGATTTTTATCGGGAGCATCATGCAATTTCTGGGTAGAAGTGTAAGCATGAGTGGTAGTAAAGAAGGCGGTTTCTATCCCTAAGCTGTCTGATAATATTTTTACCATCGGAGCAGTGCAGTTAGAAGTGCAAGAAGCATTGGAGATGATAACGTCTTTCTTGGAATCGTAAGTTTTCTCATTTACTCCCATGATAATTGTTTTTATGCTGGGGTCTTTGGCATCGGCGCTCAAGAGAACTTTTTTAGCTCCTGCTTTCAAATGGGTACTGGCTAATTCTCGAGTTAGGAAAAACCCGGTAGATTCTACTACCACATCAATTTTAAGCGCTTTCCAAGGCAATATTGCTGGATCTTTCTGTGCGAATACTTTGACTTTTTTCTTTCCGACTATAAGAGAATCGCTGGTGTAAGATACATTTTCATCAAATATCCCATGCACTGAATCGTATTTTAATAAATGTGCTAATGTTTTAGTATCAGTTAAATCGTTTATAGCTATGATGTTGATACTTTTATCTTTATATGCTGCCCTAAAAATCATTCTTCCAATTCTACCGAAACCATTTATTGCTACGTTAATTGCCATGTTAAACACCTCTTTTGTATTATAATCTATCTGGATATTCTTCAGGTGTTTAAAAAACTTTGTTTCAGAAAGCTTAAAAAAGGTTGAGAAATACTTGTCCTGAAAAGAGGATGGCCATTATTCATAACTTTAACGAGAAAAAACTTTTAGAGAAAACGCTGGAAGATAAAGCAGATTCTAAAGTTAGCTGTTCTAACCAGCCGATTCGTCAAGCCATCGTTCCTTATCGCAGGTATGATGGGCGGTTGATACGATTAGTTTATGATATTTATCCCTATGATGCAAATTCTGAGATTTATCGGTTAAGATTTAATGAGGAGTTGTTGAATAATTATAAGTGAATTCTGTAAGGCTATGTAGAAAGTCGTCAATTTGACCAGCAAGGTAGCCCTATTATTTGTGCAACCTATCTGCTGCAATGGCGACCCGTGCACGGTGCTCGATTACGGTTTACTGCGATTCGAGCAACCGAGCGAGACTTTCTACATAGCCATTCTGTAAGGGCACAGTCCAAAAAGTGAGTGATAGCACCATTATCACCACTGCCCAGAAAAATCGAGAGTGATTTTCTGGGCTGAGATGCGATAGTTGCATCTCA